>CBDTVG010000420.1:0-2235 GCA_965363745.1 uncultured Candidatus Electrothrix sp.
ATGGTTATTGTATTAATGAGCTATTTTATAGTTTAGAAAAAGTGAAAATCAGACTAAGTGCTTATATATATTTCAATACTGAAATTATTATTTTTTATCAATATTTATAAAAACTTAACTAAATAATTCTGTTCAGGCGGCTGAAAAGAGTGGTTCGAGGAAATACGCTGAGGAAAAACAGGAGGCTCTTGGAACGGTCGGAACGAATCAGATTAACCTTAAATGCTATTAAAATAACTACTTAAAAAGATAATGTCCAGCTATTCAGTCTAAAAAAAATCCTATACCAAAAAAAAAGCCCCGCAAAATACGAGGCTTTTTGCTATTGTTGTACAGAATCGTTACTGGGCAACAACATTCTCCGCAGCCGGTCCTTTGGCGCCGTCAACGACATCAAAAGTAACCCGCTGACCTTCCGTAAGGCTCTTGAACCCCTCGGCCTGAATAGCTGAATGGTGAACAAATACATCATTGCCCCCATCTTGCTCAATAAAGCCGAATCCTTTAGAATCGTTAAACCATTTTACTGTTCCATCTGCCATTGCAATACTCCTTGCTACGCGGTTTCTGATTGAAACCATTTTAAAAAATCGAACTTCTCTTGTGAAGTCCGGGGTGCAGGCTGAAATTCAGCCTGCGGTTCAAAAGATTGATGCGGTCAGCCCACGATCAATACAAACAGCCCAAAAACGGACTGTATATCTTTTCTGCTATTTGTTCTTTATTCAAAAAATACTCGATATAATGTTTGATAACTTTCTTCCAAGGAGGGAATGGCCTGATATACTGCCAGAATATACATATTCTGATTTCGCCGGGCGGCAATTTTACAAATTCTCTCTTTAACCGGAACAGGTCAACGATTATATAAATATTGATCCTTCTTACTGATAGGTATTCATCCTCTACAATTAAAAAAACTCATTGAGTTTGATAAATATAGTTATACCCTTTTATGAGTATAAAATACAACTATTATTTTACAATTTAAAAAAAAATAATACGTATTTTGCCTGAAGACCATAAATTACATTGCGCCCCAACGAAATTTCACGGAATCAATTCACGCCATTTTTCCCTGAGACCAATCGTTATGCTCAAACTCAGCATGATCCGGTTTAGGCGGCTTGATCTCATCCATCCGTTGTCGTATCCATTGCATGACATTCTCGAATTCCCTGCTCATCTCCTGCATGGCTTTGCCCCGGTGGCTTACCGCACTTTTTTGCTCCATGCTGACCTCGGCAAAAGTTTTACCGAAATCTTTGCAATAAAAAACAGGGTCATAACCGAAACCGGAATCTCCCTGCCGCTGCTCAGTTATTTGCCCTGTGCAGTTTCCTTCCCAAGTCAGGGCGGGACCGCCGGGAGTGGCCAAAGAAAGGACGCATTGAAAATGGGCAGCTCGATCTTTTTTGCCCTTCATTTCCTTGAGCAACTTTTCACAGTTATCCCAGTCGGTGGCGTTTTCACTGCTATATCTGGCTGAATACACTCCCGGTGCGCCGTCAAGCGCATCCACCACCAAGCCGGAATCATCCGCAAGGGCGGGCACGCCTAGGACTCTCGCATAGTGCAACGCCTTTTTATAGGCGTTATCGTCAAAGGTTGCTCCGTCTTCAATGGCCTCCGGCAGGGGGCCGTAATCTTGCAGGCATGTAATTGCAATAGGAAAGTCCTTCACCAATGCCTTGAATTCTTTTATTTTATTTTGATTGTTCGTCGCAAGAACAATAATATTATCCATAATTATATACCTCGGTTGAATTTCATCAGGTTGCAATAAAAACAGCCTGTTCGCTATTTTTTGTTACGCATTTTTTTATCGTACCGCTCCTGCTCACTGTAGATGCAGCCGCAGTAAGGCTGCCGATACAGGTTCATTGCGATGGATGCATCAATACCCTGTTGCCAGCCCTCACGGAAATCATGATAATAGAATTTTATATCGTATTTCCGAGCGAGTGCCTCGCATTTTTCCTTCATCAAATTGTGGTTCTGGTACTTTGAATAAAGCAGGGTGGTGGTGAATGCCTCGAATCCCTCGTTCGCGGCACGTTCTGCAACAGCTTGCAGGCGTATATCATAACATATTGAGCAACGCATGTTCTCGTGAAAAACCACCTTGCGCAGGTATTCTGTCAGACCATAGTTACGATCAATTGTCACGGTGAAATCTTTTTGTTCAGAAAATTCAACCAAGGCTTTGATGCGCTGTTTGAATTCACGATAGGG
>CBDTVG010000421.1:0-2233 GCA_965363745.1 uncultured Candidatus Electrothrix sp.
ACAAGGTCTCCATACTGCTGGCCGGTTCCGCAACCCATGTCCAAAATATTGAGCCCTGCCCTGCCCTGCTTTGTTGCAAAAATTTCAGAAATCCTACGGCTGACCAATATGCGGGTCGGTTGCAGAGATACTTTTTGCAGCCAGAGCCGATCATAATATCCAGCCCAAAAATCCCAAATTCCTTGTCTGTTCAATGTGTTCTCCGTTTAAATGAAAGCAGATGCCGACGCATTGCAGGATTGCGCCAGAGTATTTTGATGTGTAGCCACCAAATTCGCAGCATAAAGCCTTGGCGGCTCAGATGGACGGGCGGCAGAACCAAGTGCAGCAGATCCCATTTGCGACAATCTGTGGTGAGCAGCTTTTGAGCGAAAGCCGGGTATTCTTCCGTACCGGGAAAGGGGCTGAAGATGGAAATCGTATAGGTGGATAAGCCGACTTCTTTGATCCAGTGATCCAAACGGCGAAAATCAGCGGCGGTCGCCTTTTGATCCATGATAAACAGGCCAGTGCAGTTGATATTATGCTGTTTAAGCAGACTGACGCAACGTCTGTTTTGTTCCGCACTCACTCGCTTGTTGAAACCCTTCAGCTCCTGCTCGTCGATTGATTCCAAGCCGACAATAACCTCAATAACTCCCATTTTTTTCAGCAACGGTAGAACTTCAGGATGCTCACTGATAAAATCCGCCCGCCCATAAATGATAAATTTCCGGCTGATTCCCTGTTTGTTCAGTGCTTCGGAAAAGGCGTGCAAACGTCCGCTGTCCAAGAGAAAGGTGTCATCAATCAGCCAGATGACCGGGCAATCAATCCCGGCGATTTCCTTGACTACTTCCTCCACCTCCCGCGCCTGATAGACCCCGTTGTTGAGTAACCGGCAATAACAGAAGGAGCAGGAGCAGGGGCAGCCGAAGGCGGTTTTGACCAAGGCGGTCGGGCCGTGATAGAGCCAGGAAAAACGCTGTTTATGGGCATGAAAATAGCTGCGGTCGGGGTGCGGCAGTTCTTTCACTTTGAAGGGAGCCTGCGGGTTTTCCTGCCAAAGGCCATCTTTATCCTGATAACTGATTCCGGCAAGGTCGGGCCAATCCTGCCGTTCTTTGGCGATAATGTCCATAAAGGTGAAGACCCCGCCTGAATGGACGATCAGATCAATATACGGCTGCTGAAAATCATCCTGATTTAGTTCCGCATGGACTCCGCCGATCAGCACCGTAGCATCGGGCAAGAGGGATCGGGCTGTCTGGGCATATGCCAGCATTTGGTCACGGGCAGGATAATAGCCTGTGATGGCAACAAGGTGGGGCCGAAAATTTTTACAGATCTGGGGGAAGGAACCGTCAACCTGGCCGTCCCAAATCTGATATTTATCACCCTGGGCGAGGGCCGCTCCGGCCAAATATTCAAGCTCCAGAGGTTCGGTGACGATGGAGCCGAATTGGGTCAAACCGGTTGCATATTTGGGACGCACCAAGAGGATGCGGCTGGGTTCGCCTGAAGGTTTACTTGAAAACATGCCGCTCATCCGCCGGTGGTTTATAACTCAAGAGACCGATTCCCCGACGGATGAGGAAATTGGTCATTCGATTAGAATGGCGGGCGTAGAGATAGCGGGGCCGCAGAGCGCAGCCGAGTCTGCTTTTGACACCCTCCGCTGTCTGCCCCAGATTGATCCGTTCCGCTCCCTGATCCATGCCTGTTTTGATGATATGGAGGAGCAAATTGACGTAGGTGTGGAACTGCCGGTTCAGGGCGTAATCCAAGCCTCCGAAGAGAAAAATTTGTTCCTGATCGCTGAACATGGTCTGGGTGAAACCCAGCACCTTGTTCCCCGTTGAAAAGACAGAGATGGTTGCCGGAAATTGTTGAAAAAAGGACAGGGGAAGTTTCTCTAATTTAAAGTCTGAGCGTTCATAAACCTGTTCATAGAGCCCATAGAGTTTGCTGTCAAACTGGCTGTTTTGGGTCAACATCTTGGTTTCCACGTCCTGAAATCGTTTGAGCGATGCCAGAATTTTGTAGCGGTAATGACTGCGCATTTGCTTGATATAGGAGTTGAAATCAATCCCTTCACATTTTATCTCGCAATTAGGCAGGGTGATGCCCTGTATGCAGGTCGGATTCAGAGACAAAGGCGGTTCCTGTACGTTTAAAATCAGCACGCCGCCCGGAATGGCCCGCAACGTCTGTCTGAAATATTCCATACCCTGCGCAGTAATTCGCAGGCCGG
>CBDTVG010000422.1:0-2232 GCA_965363745.1 uncultured Candidatus Electrothrix sp.
GTACGAAGCTTTCCCGCTGTCGCGGTTTGAAGAAATTGTCGCAACAGGGCCGCCCGATGATGCTCGCCCTGCCGGGTTAATTGCTGCCAGAGTTTCGCCTGCCAAAGAATTTCTCCGGCTTTTTCCTTGCCTTTTTCCCATCGCAGCAACATTTCAGGGCGATACACTAAATATTGATCAAAGAGATCGGTGATTTTCCCAGCCAGTTGAAATTTTTTGCTCCCATCAGTATCGTCCCGCAAATAGGCGTTGATGTCCTGCATGGAGGGATCGAGCAACAGGGGTTCCAGCTCTAGCTGTACCCGCCAAAGGAGCACCTGCCGGTCAAATTGGGAAAAATCAGGGAGATCACCGAGTGTTTGTTCAAAGATTTTCCAGATAAACGAAGCTGGTAAAGGAAAGGAAAAGTTGGCGCTAATGCCGGTATGCATAGCGATCCGCTGGGACAGCCAGCGGCCCATTCCTGGATTTTGCACCACAATAACTTCTGGCGCAAGCGGATTGCTTATCGGTTCGGCAAGCGTGGCGCAGAGCGCGGCGAACAGATTTTCGAGTTGGTTGGATTGATACAGATACAAGGGGCACTCAATATTGGTTGTGTAAACCGGGCCTTTCGGCCCGGAATAAAAAGATTAATAGGGTTTTTGGCCGACAATATTTCCAGCGGGCGAATAACTGCACGCCCATATTTGTGATTTGTCATCGCAGACGGACATGGCGCAACCGACCTCAGTCGTGCCTTTCCAGACAACCTGCGTATAATGCCCACAGACACCGGAACAGCTGTTGTTCGCATAGTTATAGTATTTGATTTCACTACCCCAGCTGTCGATCACTTCCTTGGGTGTTTTATCTTGAAAGTCTCTTTGACCGTTAGACCAGATCAATGGACTAGCCTTGTACAAATTTTCTCCGTAGCCGTTGCCGCTGTGGTAAAAACCGCAACCTCGGTTTTTCAGCGTATCAGCCCATGATTGAGCGACATCGACCAATTTTTCAGACCATTTCAGTCTAGGAACTCCGACTTGGGAACGCCATTGATTATGAGCCGCTACCATGGCTGAGGGAACAACAGGATTTTTTTCCACATCATGGCTTTCTCCCTCCCTAAACGTGGTTTCGCTTCTCATCGCATCAGGCGGGGAAACATAACCGGTTCGGGATAAACGCCATTGATTATGAGCCGCTACCATGGCTGAGGGAACAACAGAATTTTTCCCCGCATCATGGCTTTTTCCCTTCCAAAACGTGGTTTCGCTTCTCACCGCATCAGGCGGGGAAACATAACCGGTTCGGGATACTATCGTCTCCGCCTGACCGCACGCGGAAAGGGTGACGAGAGCAAGAGAAAAAATGCTCAGACTGATCAGTAATCTGTGTTTGTGTAATTCTCCTTTTTTTTTCATGATACACCTCTCTGGTATCGCAAAAGCAGGCAACCCGGCTGTCTCGCCCTATGGAGACCCGTGGCTTTCCGACACCACCTCACGATGGCTTTGGCTTTATTCAACTTTCCAGAGCCGAACTTCTTTTATTGACTCTGACCAGAAAGTTCAGTGCCCGCTTATTTAAAAATAGCATTGAGCACCTTTTTTCTTGCAATAAGAATGCCAATTAATTTTTAGTCTCGATAAAACAATGTATCATAATATAAAGTATTGCTCTATTTATATGAAAATAGGGTGAGTATATATTATACACCAAGTAATAATTATGATAATAATTTCTGACGATATCTCCTCAATAAAGCGTATAGAATATAAAATTATTACTTTTCAAGTTTCAAGTGACAATAATTGTCACATCATAAAATTATCAGGAGTGTGGAATTGATTATCGTATATATTCCGAAAAAATTTATAGCTAAATAAAAAATTCTGAAAATGCGAGTGGAGCGTTTCAAGCTCGGTACCCTCAAAACTGAAACGGTGAAAATTTGATCCAGCGCAAAATTTTCCCTATATACGTTCTTTGTATCGCATCCATTTTATGCTCCAGTACGTCTATACGTCTATACATTTTGTCCGCTCGTCGTTGTTTTTCCACCATCAATCGTCGCATTATCCTCATTTCATCAAGTGCGGCAAGATAATCTGAAGATTGAAGCCAGTCCATCACCACCTCAAACTGCAAACGCCCTTGACCACTCTGTTCAGTGACCGATTTAGGCAGCTCAATGATGATTTGCGGCGTGTCTCCGACGGAGAAAAAAACATCTCCCATGATTGAGGA
>CBDTVG010000423.1:0-2221 GCA_965363745.1 uncultured Candidatus Electrothrix sp.
AGCCCCAACAGGCGATAAATCCCGTCCATATCCATCTCCCGCCGAACCACCTCGGCCACCCCCGGTCAAGGGCCGATCGGGAATCGGGAGTATCCCTTTCTTCAATCACCAGCACCCCCTTCCCGCATAAGATAAGCCGCAACCAACCCAACCAGTTCCTCACCATACTTCTCCACAGTTTTTTTCCCCACCCCACGAATCTTAATCAGCTCAACCGGATTATCCGGCAGAGTCATGGCGATCTGAATCAACACCTGCTGGTGCAGGATATGAAAAGGGGGCCGATCAAGTTCCTTTGCCTTTGTATTTCGCCACGTTTTCAAGACTTTGTACAACTCAGGATGTTCAATATCCGCTTCCGCATACTCCGGAATATTCTGTTTTTGCTTCTTTTCCGGGATGAAGTTGATCTCAGATGCGGAAACGGCCCGTAAATAGCCGGACAAAGAAAACCCCTGCTCGCAGGAACGGATACCGGCCAGCTTTACAGCCAGTTCCAGCTTGAGGTTGCTCAGGACGTTGGTTATCTTCTTACCCAGTTCCTGATTGTCAGTATCAATATGCAGCTTGGGGATGGAATCCGCAAAGATAAGACTGAATTTTTCTTGAAACCAGACGGACGCTTTGCCAGCTCGTTCCTGAATCAACGGGTCAGACTCTGGCAGCTTGCCGTCTGCAAAGATACTTCGCAGTTGATGTTTAAAGTTTTCACTGACCAAGAAGATATCCCGTACCGCCAAATTCTCCAAGGCATCCAAATCGGCAACTCCCATGATCTGAACAACCCGGCTGTTGTCCTGGAGGAGGTGGACAAGATAGCCTAAGTGTTTACGCAACCTGTGCATATCAAAGCAGGTAAGGAGCACCTGTTGCTGATAGCTGATCTTGGCATCCTGGAGCTTGTCCTCAGAAGGTGGGTTTTTTCTTGCCTGTTCATCAAATCCCAAGACAGCTATATCCGTGGCGACACCGCAGGATGCTATGGGCGAACTGAGCACCAGCCTCTCAAAGGTTTTACAGCGGCTGAGAGCCACGTACACCTGACCATGGGCAAAGGCCGCTCCAGCATCAATGATCGCCTTTTCAAAGGTCAGCCCTTGGCTTTTATGGATAGTGACAGCCCAGGCGAGCCTGAGAGGATATTGCTCAAAACTGCCGACAGCCTCCTCTTCAATTTCTCCATTTTCCTGATTCAGGGTGTATTTGATGTTTTCCCAGATAACTGGTTTCACTGTAATCCCTTGGTCGTCGTCAGGACAGCGCACAGTAATTTCATCGGAATATATTGCGCTGATTCTGCCGATCTTGCCATTATAGTATCGTTTCTCTTGGGCAAGGTCATTGCGAACAAACATCACCTGCGCTCCTTTTTTCAAATGCAGGGTTGCCTGGGCCGGATAGATGTGTTCTGGGAAATCTCCTGAAACATCGGCATGGAAGCGGAACTCCTCAGTCTTGAGTTCATTCAGCCTGTTGCTGTTAATGGAGTCAGCCTTGCTGTTATGGGTAGTCAGGGTGATATACCCCTCTTCTTCTTTTGGACAAAAATCTGCAACATAACGTTGGTTCAACTCGTTTATCGTGATTTGATCAAGTCGGTTGTTTCGCACCCTATTCAGGAGATCAATAAAAGTATTATCTGACTGGCGATAAATATGGCGTAGCTCAATGGTGACCAGTTCTGTTCGAGTGAGCACCTTGCTGCTGAAAAAATAAATAGAGGCGTAATGCTGTTCCAGCAGCCGCCATTCATTCTGTTTTGCCACCGGAGCTAGCTGGTGCAGGTCGCCAATCATCAGCAGCTGCACACCGCCGAAGGGCAGGTCGTTACGTCGATGTCGACGCAGAACTTCATCCACAGCATCAAGCATATCCGCCCGAACCATACTTATTTCATCAATCACCAGCAGGTCAAGGCTCTTGATGATTTTTTTCTTTTCCCCGCTGAAACGAAATTGGCGTTGTTGATTGTGCTCGTAGGTGTCACTGCCCGGCACATAGGGGCCAAAGGGAAGTTGGAAAAAAGAATGCAGGGTCACCCCGCCCGCATTGATCGCCGCGACTCCGGTCGGTGCGGTGATAATCATCCGCTTGGCTGACTTTTTTTCCAAATTATGCAAAAAAGTGGTCTTGCCGGTTCCCGCCTTACCGGTCAAAAAAATATTACGGTCAGTGTGCTGGACAAAATCGTTAGCCAGTTGTAATTCATGGTTCATTGAAG
>CBDTVG010000424.1:0-2214 GCA_965363745.1 uncultured Candidatus Electrothrix sp.
ATTCCTGCCTGAATCTCTCGTCTTACGCAAGCAAAATACAATATGTTGTGGCTGGTATGTGTATACAGGTCGCTATTTAGTGGCTGAGTAGTTACAGCTATTTTATATCATTTATACTTTTTTCAAAGTATTAGGGCGTTTCGGGCCGGGAATAGCCATTATGTCTTTGCTCTGTCTTTGGAAATGACCAGCAACAAATCCTCTTCGGAAACAAGGCGATCAGCGTCAGGATTAGGAATAAAGGCTCCGCCTCTTCCTTTCTGCACCCCGAATACCGTGATATTATTTTGCTTTTTCATGGTGATAAAAACATCTATGAATTTTTCCCCGGCCATGTCTGCAGGAACCGGCATGGAATAGAGTTCATTGCCGTAACGGCTACTCAGCAGCTCCGAGACAACCCTGCTGATACCATGATCCGAAGCTGCGCTCGCTATCAGATGACTGCTCAGTTCATTGCCGATAATGACTTCATCAGCATTCGCCCGCAGGCAATGCCGCTCATTGCTTTTGTCCACCAACTCAACCACGCTGTAAACACTAGGATTCATGTTTTCAATGGTCAGCGTAGTGAGAACAACCTTGGCATCACGGGCTGTGGATTCAATATTGTCATCGCCCAAAACAATAATAGTTCGGGCTTTTTTCAGGTTGGCGCTTTCAAGAGCCTCTTCACTGACCACTCCCCGAATAAAAATCAGGTTCTCATCATCAACTGGTTTTTCTTCAATATCAGCCACAAGGACAATATGAGCGTCTTCAGTCTGAGAATCAGCCCGAAGTTCTTTCAAAATCGCTCTGGCCCGGTGGTTCCATTCACAAATAATAATATGATTTTCAATTGTTGATGCGCACATTCCCCTGTTCTCCTTAATCTTCCTGCTGATTAAAATCGTGGCGAAGCTGGCGCTGAACATACCCAGCAGGCCGATGCCGAAACACATAACCACTACAGCCAGCACCCGCCCCGCCAGAGTCGCCGGTGAGATATCGCCGTATCCCACGGTGGTCAGTGTAACAATACTCCACCATATTCCGTTGGCAAAGGAAATATCCTTTTCAAGCCGAGCTATCAAAAAGCCGCTCACTAAAACAATAGCCAGAATGACAGCGAACAGATACAGTATTTTTTCCCGTTGAATAAAAAAATAAAGCCGCTTCAACCGTTTTTTCATAATTCCGGTTTAGCGTTTTGTTGTTTTGTCGGAGCTTTTCTTTGTAGCAGTTTTTTTTGCAGTGGTTTGCTTTTTTATTTTTTTCTTCGTCTTTTTCTTGTCTCTGTCATAGGGACTGTCCACATCATAAACCTGACCGTCAATGGTCAGATCAATGTCGCCGTCATCTTCAAACCTGTAGGTGAAAGGTGCACGGGTTGGAATACCGTAACGGTCCAAGGTGTACTGCTTTCCCTTATAGGTTATGATTACCTGATTTCGAGAGGTGTATTTTGCCTCAAACGGAAGATTAGGGCTGCAGCCGAAAACGTAGAGGCAGGCACCCATGCCAACACATACTGCCAGTAATTTATTTATCTTCATCGCTTTTTTCCACAGTATAATTTATTAACGAATCTCCACCACGTTCGGTCGCACTTCCTGCGGTTATGCGGGATATTTTCCGCTGTTTAGCTCTTAATACTTGCAGGCTACCATTTTCTCCATGCAAAATGAAGAGGGAAATAAAAAATTACAGGGGGGGGGCGTGTTCAGAGGCGTGGAGATTACGGACGGAGCGCAGAGTATGTTTATTGCTTTGAGGATATGCCAAGCTGTCGCATAAAAAGAGAACGGAACTAAGGAACTAAAAACAAAGGAAAGCGACTGATGCGGGGATACTGCCGGACAACGGGGCGCTGGACCGACCGTTGTCCCTGCTTCTTCCGTACTCAGACTTCTGTAACGGTGATAGCTTTTGACTCGCAAACTTCTATACAGGTCTCACAGCCTAGGCATTCGTCCACCTCAACCGGATCTGAGTAGGACTTTGATTTTCCATCGACCTGCTCCTGTTTTGCGCGATCAGCCAACTCAAATACTCCTGCGGGGCAGGAACCAACACACTCTTCACAACCTGTACATTTATCTTTGTCAACAATAACTTCAAACATATTTTTCTCCTTGGTGGCGGCTCCTGATATCAAGAACCCTTGTATAAAAAAAACAGCCTTAGGAATGAGAATTTAATAACTGCTCCATTTGTCTAACCGGGCAACAC
>CBDTVG010000425.1:0-2208 GCA_965363745.1 uncultured Candidatus Electrothrix sp.
GGTCATTGGCCTTGTCCCCGGCCTGTTCCGTGATGGCGTTGCGGGTCACCCTGAACAATTCACAAGATTCAATAAACAGCCCTGGGAAAACAGAAGCCAGATTATTGGCAATCAGGTCTTCAAAACTGATATAGAGATGTCCTCCGCCCATTCTGATAAAACGGGGAATACCCACACCGGTCGGCACCTTGATCCGATTGAGAAAGGCGTGGTTATCGTGCTGATATCTAGTCACCACCAGCAGATTGATGGAAAGGTTGGAGATAAAGGGGAAGGGATGGGCCGGGTCCATTCCCTGGGGAGTCAGCAGCGGATAAATATTTTCTTGAAAATAGCTGTCAACTTCCTGCGTCTGCTCCTTGTCCAGCTCCTGATAACCGACAATTTTGATTTTTTGATCGGCCATTTTTTTGAGCAATTTCTGTTCCAGTTTTTCCTTCTGAATCAGAATGCTGCGAACCATTTCATGACATTCTCGGATCTGGTCTCCGGGGGTGCGACCATCTACGGTCAGCTTGCGCACTCCGGCACCCACCTGCTGCTTTAAACCGCCGATCCGTTTCATGAAAAATTCGTCAAGGTTCCCCCCGACAATGGCCAGGAACATAATTCGCTCCAGCAGCGGTGTCCGTTCGTCTTGGCCTTCATGGAGCACCCGGCGGTTAAATTCCAGCCAGGTCAATTCCCGATTCAGATACCATTGAGGCGAAGTGAGATCAAATTTTTGTTGCTCTGTGCTTCCCTTGGCAACAACGGATTTTTTTTCTCCAGCTGTCTCTGGCGTGCTGTCATTTTTTTTATTCATTTATATACCTTTTTAGCGGAACTGCGAACAAGGATTCATTCATCTTCATAAGGCTTTATCTGTAACGCATAAGGCATGAAAAAGCAAAAGATTACGTGAAATCGTTGTGATTAACGACCTTGGTGGAACAGGGGAGGGTGGGAGAGAGAAAAGGAGCGGAAAGGGTAGGACTTTTTTTATCCGATGCGGTGCGCCCCTATCTGTGATTTTTCTGTTTCATAACCGACTTGCAATGCTTTGCGAATCGCTTGTCTTTTTTCCTTTTTTCAAAATACGACATTTCATTATGCGCGGATTCCTTGGTCATTTTTAGATAATTTTCATAGCGATCCGAGGACAAGCTTCCTTGTTCAATAGCTGCCATAACCGCACAGTCTTTTTCTCCGACATGCGAGCAATCGCTGAAACGGCATTGTTCGGATAAGGCGGTTATTTCCGAAAATGTTTCCTCGACTCCTTTTGCTGCGGAAAAATTACCGAGCTCCCGCATCCCCGGCGTGTCAACAATCATTGCCCCGGAATTCAGCCGAATCAACTGCCTGTGCGTCGTGGCATGTCTTCCTTTGCTCTCCTTGGTGCTGACTGTCTTGGTTGTGTATTTTTCTTCGCCAATAAGGGTGTTGAGGAGGGTTGTTTTGCCGACACCGGATGAGCCCAGCAGGCAATAGGTCTGCCCCGGCTGCATCATTGCTTTGATGTTGTCCAAACCGGAGCCGTTTTCGCTGCTGAAGGGAAGAGTCTCTAATTGCGGGGCGATGTTTTGAATTTCAGCAATTCTCGTTGCTGTTGCATCTTCGGCAAGCAGATCGCTTTTACTGAGCAGGACAACGGGTTGAATACCGGCCTCGTGTACCATGACCAGATAGCGTTCAAGGCGGCGGAGATTGAAGTTGTCATTCAAGGACTGCACTATGAAGGCAACATCAATATTGGCGGCAATGAGCTGAAAATCGACTTTCTTGCCCGGAGTTTTTCTCTTCAGCAAGGATTTGCGCGGTAAGAGCTCGTGGATTATTGCCAGGGTATTCTCATCGTAAAAGCTGGCAAGTACCCAATCGCCGACTGCCGGGTAATCAACAGGGGAGGAAGCGTTGAAGAGGATTTTGCCGACCAACTCCGCAGCAACATTGTTTTCGCCGTCGGTGACGATATAGCTGTCTTTATGCACAGCCGCGACCCTTGCGATATCGAACTGCTCCAGGCTTTCGGGTGGAACTGTTGCCAGCAGGGATGTGTCAAAGCCGATTATTAATAATTTTTCGGGAATATTTTTCATATGTAATTCAAATCGCGAACTGTTGATTTTCAACACTTCTTCTACTTTCTCTTGATGAATTATGTGGCCAGCACCAATACCTTCGCCAAAATGAATTGCTGAGCTAAAAAAATGAACAGTTGTTAGA
>CBDTVG010000426.1:0-2195 GCA_965363745.1 uncultured Candidatus Electrothrix sp.
AAGACATTGAAGGGGTGCGGTGTCAGGTTAGAAAGGTTGTGAACGCTGAGTTTTTTTAGGCCGTTGATCAGCCCCTCTCCTTGACCCGTTGTTGTGGTTACAGCCCAGGCATCCGCCTGGTACTCATTTTTCCTTGAATAAATATTGAAAAAGATGGAAAGCAAGGTCGAGACCGGGGCATAGAGGAAACCGAAAAAGATCAGACCGGCATAGACGGAGATATGATCCATGCCGAAGGCGGCGAAGAGCTGAGGGGTGCCGAGAAACAAGGAGAGAATGTAGAACATGATACCCATTTGCATAATGGATATGCCCATCATTTGAGCAATATGTTTATGTTTGAAATGTCCCATCTCATGGGCCAGCACAGCTGTGATTTCTTCTGGATTCAACTTACTGATCAGGGTGTCAAAAAAAACAATCCGGCGGAAACGACCGAAACCGGTAAAAAAAGCATTCAGCCGGGTGGAGCGTTTGGAGCCGTCCATCGTGTAAATGCCCTTCATGGCAAACCGCTGTTGTTCAGCATAGGTAGTGATGGATTGCTTGAGTTCACCGTCCTCCAGAGGGGTGAATTTATTAAACAGCGGCATGATCAAAACCGGGGCCAGAAATTGGAGAATAAAGGTGAATGCGACCATTGCCAGCCAGCAGTATAGCCAGGCTGCTCCGCCGGTTGCTTCGAAAAACCAAAGTACCGCAGCCAGCAGAGGGGCACCGAGGAGAACACCCAAAAGAATGCCTTTCAGGGCATCAAGGATAAAGGTTTTCGGAGTGGTCTTGTTAAAACCGAATCGTTCTTCAATGACAAAGGTGGAGTAGATGGAGAAAGGCAGGCCAATAATGGACGAGAGTACCAGCAGTAGACCTGTGAACAGTAACCCGGTGCCGATTGATCCCAAGCCCAAGCCCAAGCTTCGCGCCAGTAAATCAACCTGATTAAAGCCGCCCGCTACAATGAAGACGAGCGTGATCACCAAAGTGGTGGTCTCATGAAGCAGGGAAAAACGGGTAGTCACCTTTGTGTATTCCTGTGACTTTCTATATTTTTCATCATCATAGACATCGCTGAATTCTGTCGGTAGTTCGGGTTGCAGAGAACGTACTTCTAAGAGGGAGACGATCAGGTTCAGCAGATAGCCTGCGACCAGTACGGTCAGAATAAAAATAAGATATGGATTCATGTGTTTGTTTTTTTAGATATGAGTGAATGTATTGAGCGCATAGATTTGACTTCCATTTTTTTTCTTTATACCATGCATATGTCAGCATCTGGATATTCGACGGTTTACGGTGTGCTGACTCCTTTGTTTTTGTACTGTGCGTCCGCGTCCCCTGTGAACAATAGATGAAGAGTTGTATGAAAAGAATAGGCGTTGATCTGAAACAGCTTCGCAGCTGGTGCTTGGCCGCTCTTATATTTTGGTCTTTCCTGATAAACGGTTCGCTCTGTCTCTTTGTAAAACATGAGTGGCAAAGTGTAAAGTTTATTGGCAAAGAGATAGGTCTTTCCGCAATCCGTAAAGACTATATTCATGAAATTTGGAATGCCCGGCATGGCGGAGTATATGTACCTGTCAATGAGCAGGATCCGTCGAATTCTGAGTTGATGTATTTTGTTGATCGGGATGCTGTCACCAGTAGCGGCAAAAAACTCACCTTGATCAATCCGGCGTATATGACCCGCCAAATATATCAGATCGAACAGGAAGTGTATGGTATTAGCGGGCATATCAACAGCCTGCATGTAATTAGTCCTGAGAATAAAGCGGACAAGTGGGAAAGAAAGGCGTTGCTTCGTTTTGAACAGGGGGCGGAAGATGTCGCAGAAATGATCAAGCAGGATAACAAGCGGTTCATGCGGGTTATGAAGCCGTTGATAACTCGGAAATCCTGCCTTCAATGTCATGCGGAACAGGGATATAAAATTGGCGATATCCGTGGTGGAATAAGTATCACTGTTCCCGTTGAAGGTATTGTGGAATTGTTTCGAGCGCAGTTCAGAACAAGTGCTTTGTACCATATGTTGATCTATTTGATCGGGATAATCACCTTGGTTATTTTTTATTTTCAAACCGGCGGACAGCTGATCAGGCGGACGGCTATTGAAAGAAAGCTCTCTGTTCAGGGACAGCACTTGCATGGGATTGTTGATAACATATCAAACGGCATCGCCGTGTATGAAGCCTGCGAAA
>CBDTVG010000427.1:0-2181 GCA_965363745.1 uncultured Candidatus Electrothrix sp.
GGTTGCGCCTCAGCGTCTTTCGGTGCGGGCGGGCATTCAGGTGGGCATTCTGTCGGTTCCGCCTGTGATGGAGGAGCAGTAAGAGTACAGCTCTGATCTGTAGGCAGGAGAGGAGCTTCCGTCGTTGCCGGAGCGGTGGGGATATCATCAGGTTTTATCGGCTCCGTACTGTTCTCCTCCGCAGGTAACTCGGCAACAACAACATCTTCCTCCTCATTCAAATTATCTTGAGACGGCGCATCCTTGTCTTCTGTTTTTTCAAAGGCGGCCAGTATATCCTCAATGTTTTCCTGACCCGCTACAGAGATAATGTTGTCCTCCGGTGCGGCATCATCCGTCGCCTGTTTTTCCTGCCCGCCTTCTTGCCGTCCTTTGTTCCACGTATGCCAATTTTGCATCAGTTCATCAGAAAAGGCGGACAAAAGATAACCACTACCACCAGCCTTCAGGAATGCATCCAGTTCCGCATCAGAGGGTGCTTCGTTATGTATTTCCAATATGTTCCGGCAAATTGATTGAAGCACCGTATCTTTTTTCATCCCAAAGACCTCACAATATCAAAACGTTCATTACTCTCCATCGGCACCATAGTAAGCTGCTGTTTGCACCACGGGCATGACGCTGTTGTCGAGGTTCCGTCAACACAGAACAGCCGGCCGCAGGCACAGAGGCCTAAGGCGGAAAGATTGCCGCAATGCGGACAGCTCGCCTGCCCCAGTAAGCTTTGAAAATCCACCTGAGATTCAATTTCATTGACAGGGACTGACCAGTCGAAATATGTCTCGTCAATGGGATAACAGCCTGTCATCCGATAGCAATACCTGCTTCCTTCGATATCGTGCATTTCCGCCGACAGGGTCGAAGGAACAAGAAGGATACTCTCATATTTGAGCAGATAGGGTGTTTGCCGCTGCTGACACCGCCCGGCGAATATCGCGAAATCTTTATCTGAACCGGGATTATCCTCGGCAAGGGCCAGAACAGTCTCCGCCTTTGCCAAGGAAATAGGCTGATCCTCTTCGCCATGCTGTTGCACTTTGATACTTTGCGAGCGCACCGACATGGTCAGCCAGTCAATAAATTGAGAAAAATCAGCCGAATCTTCTCCGTTATAGCTCAGGACATGATCAGCGAATTGCGATAAGGCATGGGTGGCGGCATGTTCCCCAAGGCCGACAGCTATCACTTGGGCACGCTTGGCATATTTTTGTTTCCAAATCCGCACGGCTTCTCCATAATTATCCGTGGGCTTGCCGTCGGTCATCAGATAGACAAGAGGTTTCCAGTCGCCTTTACGCTCCGCAGTGGTCGGCTGAACCTGTGTATCTATTGCCTGCATCAGATGGGTCAGGGCTTTACCCAAGGCAGTGCCGGAACCCATCGGCAGCCTCGGTGGGTAGAAGGTGGGCAGATCCATCAGAGGAACCAAGGTTTTTACTTTTCCGGCAAAGGCTATGATGGAGAGAAAAACTGTTTCCAAGGCGTTTGGATCCTGACGCAGCTTGTTTATAAGATGCGCAAGCCCCTGTTCAAGAAGCTGTAACGGTTCTCCGGCCATAGAGTCTGAAACATCAAGCACGAGAAAGACGGGTAAACGACGCATTGTATCCTCCGGCGACGATGTGAAATGTGAAATTTCGAGAATAAATCAAAGGGTATCGCGTTCTCACATTAAAGGACAATCTGGATTTCAGCCGGAGGCGGCGGCAGCATATCTGCGGAACCGGCCCCGATACTGGCGCTTCGCATCTCCACGCTGGCAGAAACCCACTTGAAGAAGCTGGCAAATGCGGTGCTGTCCGTTGTATCAAGGCTGACAACCGTGTCGGTCAGCTTGCGCAACTGCTCCACCTTTGCCTTGGGTCCGGCTGCGCAGGCGATAATTTTACCGAAATGACTTTTTCTGATCTGCGGAACAATTTCATTATACCGAGCCACATCCGAAGGGCTGCCGTCGGTCATGAGAAACAGCATGGGCCGCCAGTCCCCTTTGCGCTCATTGGTGCTCTGAATAATATCCTCTTGCACCCGCTTGAGCACCAAAGCCAGGGCCTTGCCGGTATAGGTCGGGCCGGATCGAGGACAGGTAATTTCCCCGACCTGCACCTGTGATAGCTGAGTCAGGGGAAAGACTTCTTTCACCTCAAGATCAAAGGTGATGATGGAGAGATACACCGAGTC
>CBDTVG010000428.1:0-2146 GCA_965363745.1 uncultured Candidatus Electrothrix sp.
AAATCATTTGGTGTGCCGGCGTATCCAGGCTTCCAGACCGGACCTATGTATGCATTCGAGTATTGTAAGTGCAGTGTCAGCCTTCCACTGAAGCAGCAGACGATAATTGCGGCTGATGCGAATCCGGTAGCAGTTGGCAATTCGTTTAATGGGTTTGGTCTCTCGCCAGATGAGCTCATCACTGACGGCAAAACCTGCGGCTGCCTTAACCGCCTTATTTCGAATTGGTATTGGGATTTCTTCACATGAACGCACAAAGGTTGGGGTAAAATCAGGTGTTAAGAATTTGTTAGATTTTTGCGGTGGTGAGAGCAAAGAAGTGGATTCCTGATTCGAAACCTTACCGGCTGATGTAAAATTGTGTTTCCTCGATTTTTCCCGTTCCTGCTGAAGTTCCTCTCGCAGGTCTTGCCGTTTTTTCTGCTGTGCGCCGATTTCAGTCTTCAGGGATGTGACACGACTACGCAGGTGGGCAATAGTTTCTTTGTCCTCGGTATGGGATTGGTTTTGGACCTTATGTCCTTTGTGTACGGCTGGCACCGTCTGCGATGATTGCTGCTTGAGTCTGGCAGCCAGTTCATCGAGCTGATTCTCCTTATCTTGCAGCTCATGTTGCCCTTTGCGGATGCTGTCCTTTGCAGTTGTCAGTTTTTCGTTGAGTGCCTGTAGTGCTTGTGACATCTTCTTTTCTTCGGCTTCCTCCAAGTCCCGTTGGAAACACCATTCCAAATAGTCTTCGATGGGATCATCCCAGGCTTCCAGGTCTATTTCAGCTCGTGCCCGGCGAATAACGCTTATCAGTACTTCATTATCAAAGGAATTATCAGGATTACCTGCAATGTAGGCCCTGGCAAAGGCGATACTCAACCCAGGAAATGATTTTTCAAAACCATAGCTCAGTCGGAGCAAAAGTGATTCCATTGGCAAATCCGTGTGTGTCAACTCACTGCGTAATTGATCATCCATGTCATCCAGCAATGGCCGTTGCCGCAGCAATTTGAATTGAGTTTCCATGCTGCGGTGTTCCGGCCACGACTCAGGTGGTGGATGGTAGTCATATATTTTCTGTGCCAGATCTATATCATCGGCATCCAGGGCGGAGAATATCAAATCAATGAAATGGCCGGGATCGAAATCGTTATTGTCCGGTCGTGTGTGGAGTTCTTTGAGCATGTTAAACGCCTGGGTCCTCAAACCGAACAAATCGCAACGCTGGTATGAGGTCAGCAACTGGGTTGGGTTCAATCGGGCGGGATCCAATTTTTTAAGCTCGTAGGCACGCATTTGCTCAATCATCCCAGCGTCGTCTACGAGATTGGGTGAGTCGCGTATTTGTGTCCGGGTCAATCCTTCATAGGAGGAGGCATCCCGGATTAGTTGCTGATCCGATTCCATGCAGCACTTCTTGTATTTCTTCCCGCTTCCACAATGACAAGGAGCGTTGCGGCCGATTTTAGGAACCGGCCTGCGAACGGTCTGCCCGCTGCCGATGACCACGGGCGGTGGTTCATCAGGCAGCAGATCCAAAATATCCGTTTGGGTAAAAAATTCCTTTGTGACGGGTTTCGGGTTGTCATCTCCGAGCAAATTAAGCGTTGTAGCGATCATCATAGCAATTGGGGTGGAGTAGACAGATGTTTGCTCTAGGATCTGAACCACCCGCTTCACCGGTTGCCGATCAGAGCCGTGGACAACGGTCATTTCAGCGGCAAGAAATGCGGCATATACCTGACGTTCCTGCGAGAGGGCTTCATCCACAGCCGCCGAAAGAAGCGCTGGAATTGCATCAGCCCCCTGAAATCGATATAGTGAGCCAAAATCAGACATAGGCTCGATCACCTTTAATACATCGCCGAGAAGATCCGAGTCCAGCTTGATCTGCCGAACGGCACAGACATTCATCAGGATACCCAGTGCCGCATCCTCGCCATTGGCAATAAACTCACGGGAAAGCGCCTCAAAATCAGCGATATCAAGGCCATCCATTTTTTCCGCAGCATCCAGGATTTCCGGACGACATCGCCGAGTCTGGCGGATTATTTCAAGAATATGTTCCATTGTCTCCCATCGTTGTCATACCCCTTATGAACTTTATTTATGATGATTGTTTTTCAAAATAACGAATTTTCGATATATAAAAAACTTT
>CBDTVG010000429.1:0-2139 GCA_965363745.1 uncultured Candidatus Electrothrix sp.
TTACCTTTGATGCGGCAAGCTGCGATACCATTGAGGTGGGCAGGAGTGATGAATCAGAAAAAGGTTGGCCGATATTGTTGAGGATAAGTCGGGTCAAATGATCTTGATCCCATGACTCTAAAATTTTGACGTGGTGATCCGTGGCTTGCTTGACCGCAATCTGCTCGGCGAATTTTCGCTCATTATAGGAGCGTTCATGAAATCCTATGGTAAAAGTCTTGGGATGCACTCCTAACACTTCGGCCATAATCGAGACCACCAGAGATGAATCAACTCCACCGGATAAAAAAGCACCAACTTCAACATCAGCGACCATGCGCCGTTTGACCGCAGTGATGAGTTTCTCTCGTAATTCAGCGGCCGCATCATCCCGGCTTCCCTTAAAGGAGCGTAATTGCAGGGACCAGTAGGATTCTTCCTTGCGGGAGGAGCCTGGAGACCAGCGCAAGGTATGTCCGGGCAGAACCTCACGCACCTCTTGATAAGCCGTTGTGCCGGGAAGGTAGTAACCATGACGGAAAAAGTCAGCACTGGAGTCTAAGTCTTCAGTCCAGGCTTTAACCGCCAGTTGATTGAGGGCGGGCAATTCTGAGGCGCAGGAGAAAGAAGAGCCGGATGCCTGATAGTAAAGAGGCTTCTTACCCATGCGATCACGGCAGAGCAGTAACTTTTTTTCTTGGTTATCCCAAAGGGCGAAGGCCCACATGCCTTCCAGTTTATCAATAAAAGCGGTGCCCTCAGTGAGAAGTCCCGCAAGTAGGACTTCTGTATCGCCTTTGGTCTGAAAATGCCATTTGCTTTCCAGTGCGGGGCGAAGCTCTTTATAATTATATATTTCACCATTATAGGTTATAATATAACGTCCGCTCGGATCAATCATCGGTTGGCGGCTGCCCGCCTGATCAATGATAGAAAGGCGGCGATGTCCAATACTTATGCCATTGTCCCGCCAGATTCCCTCATCGTCCGGGCCTCGATGCTGTAAGGCTGTCAGAGCGTTTCGCGTTTTTACCTGATGCTCTTGATTGACCAGGTTTTCGTTATAAAGCAGGACGATGCCGCACATGATATTTCCTTGCGTTTGCGTTGGAAGAGCGTTGTAAAAATAAATTGAGGTGCAACTGCAACCATTTTTATTTACTGGTTTTCTTCAATAAAACGGCGCATTTGTGGGCTGATGCCCAAAGTTTCTCCCAACTCGTCAAACCAGCGGCGTTCGCTCTCCGTATCAATGACCACCGCTGAAGCGGCAACCGCATACATGGCCTGCCCTAAGCGGGTGTCGTCAATGCCTTGAGTCAGTTCAGTAATAGAGCGAGGTCGGTGCAGCTCTTCAAGAAGAAACATCTTTTCCTCCTGAGCAAGATTCACCTCCCGTAGTCTATCAAGGATGGCTTTTTCTTCTTCAGCATCCAGTATGCCGTCAGAATGAGCGGCTGCCGCCATGACCTGGATGAAGCGGCAGGCCAGTTCCTGTTCATTAAGCTGACTGACAATCGGGTTTGCCGCCGCAACGGGAATACTGGAAGTCGGTGGGTTTGTCGGCTGCCGCACTTGAATTTGCTGTGTTGGCTGCTGCTGTTGCTGTTGCGGAGGGGGTGGTGGAGGAGAGGAGGGTGAACCCGCCATTGCTTGCGGAGGGGATTGAGGAGCATATTGTGCTCCTGTTCTAGGAATCGTTCCAGACTGCTGGGGTTGCCTGCTGGTTCGGTAAATTTCATAGGCACCGACACCGAGGCCTATAGCGGTGAGCAAGCCTTTTCCTGATGTCAGGTTGCCGGTCAGGCTGTTAATCAGTGAGCTCTTGTGTGAAGTTTGTTGAGAAGCACTGTTCTTTCGATAATATTTATCTTTTTTTTTGTATTTTTTCTTACTTCCCTTTGTATATTCGTCGTATTTTCTTTTGAACTGTTCGCCGCCGGAACCCTTGACCTCGTGCAACAGCTTGCCGAGCATTTTTTCAATATCCATAATGCATTCTCCCTGAAAAATATTTGTTCTGTCTGTTTTTTGGATTTTCAACTTAAGCCCAAGTTGCGTCTGCTTTTTTTATTTATTATGCTGGCTGTATGAGCTGGTTCCAGTTTAATTTCCATGGGGCAGGGTATAAACCTTCGCCTTTAGTTCTACTTTGTCACA
>CBDTVG010000430.1:0-2134 GCA_965363745.1 uncultured Candidatus Electrothrix sp.
CAAGTGTGCTCTTGCCTGTCCCGCCCTTTTCTCCCGCAAATAAAATAAGCATCTCGCTCCCTGTTATCTGGTTATCACTGTATCATGTTAACTATTTATCATCGTATCATGATATCACAGTACCGAAATAAATCAAGGCAATTTTCCATAAAGAGAAGCTGGAAAAGGTGGCCGCACAACAACGGATTCAGCCCCCTCCTCATTGTATCATTGACATGCGGCGGTCAACTCATCGGCAATCCGCTCCGCCTGTTTCAAAACATTCTCTGTCGCCAGTTTTTGCATATCGGGAGGATAGCCGTATTTCCTCAAGGTACGCTTGACCATCACCTTGAGTTTCGCCCGGACATTATCCTTGATTGTCCAATCAATGGAAGCATTAGCCCGTACCTTTTCTGTCAGCACCACAGCCAGTTCCCGCAGCCTATCCTTTTGCATCAGTTCAAATGCGCTTTTGTTATCGGCAACAGCGGCATAAAAGGCATATTCAAAATCAGTCAGGCCCATTTTTCGGGCCTCCTGATCCTTCTCTTTCATATCCCTGCCGATTTTTATCAACTCTTCAATAACTTCAGCAGCGGTAATGATTTTATTGTGATACCGCTTGATAGAATCTTCAAGCATTTCCATCAAGCTGCTGCTCTGAACAAGATTCTTTTTCGCCCGTGCCCGGATTTCATCATTGAGCAGCTTTTTCAGGACTTCCAGGGCGATATTTTTATGTTCCATCCCCCGCAGTTCAAGCAGGAACTCTTCCGAAAGAATAGAGATATCCGGCTTCTTTATACCGGCGGCATCAAAGATATCAACCACTTGATGGGATACCAGGGCCTTGTCAATGACCTGTCTGATAATTGTTTCCCGCTCCTCATCCGTCCCGCCTGAACCCGGAGAAGAAAATTTTGCCAGTCGTGCCTTGATCGCCTGAAAAAAAGCAACCTCATCCTTGACATCCAGGGCCTGTTCATGGGGAACAGCAAGGGCGAAGGCTGTGGACAGGGCCGCGACTTCATCCATATAACGTTTTTTGCCGTTCTCCAGACTTAAGATAAAGTCTTCCGCTTCCAAGATCAGGGAAAGTTTACGGGAGGTGTCAGCGGCGAAATACTCTTCATAGGCGAAGCCGTGGAACATCTGCGAAACGATTTCCAGTTTCTCCAAGAGCAGGGCCACGGTTTGTTCCTGTTCAACAGCCGGGTCACCCTTGCCGCCGCTGTCAGCATAAAAAGCGAGGGCCTTTTTCAAATCCGAAGCAATGCCTAAGTAGTCAACCACCAAGCCACCCGGTTTGTCACCGTACACTCTGTTAACCCGTGCTATGGTCTGCATCAGGTTATGACCTTTCATGGGTTTGTCAATGTACAGGGTATGCAAGGACGGCGCATCAAAGCCGGTCAGCCACATATCCCGAACAATAACCAGGCGCAACGGATCATCAGGATTCCGCATCCGTTCCGCCAAGGCTCTACGTTCTTTCTTGCTGGTATGGTGTTGCTCCATTTCCTCCCCGTCTGAGGAAGCCGCTGTCATTACCACCTTGATTTCACCTTGATTCAGGTCGTTATGGTGCCAATCCGGCTTCAGCTCGATGATTTCCCGGTACAGATCAGCGGCAATTCTGCGGGACATGGCCACGATCATACCCTTGCCCTGAAAGACCTCCTGCCGTTGCTCAAAATGGCGGACAATATCCTGAGCAACGTTTTTGATTCGTTCTTTGCTGCCGATCAGGGCTTCAAGCTGTGTCCATTTCGCCTTGGCCTTTTGGGTTCCCGACAGGTCTTCGTTGTCCAGCTCATCATCCAAATCCTGAACAAGGTCTTTGCCCTCTTCGGTAAGGGATATCTTGGCCAGCCTGCTTTCATAAAAAATTCTGACCGTGCTTCCATCCTCAACAGCTTGAGAAATATCATAAATATCCACATAATCCCCGAAAACAGCCGGGGTGTTCACGTCGCCGTTTTCAATAGGGGTGCCGGTGAAACCGAGATAGGTGGCGTTCGGCAGAGCGTCCCGCATATACTTTGCAAAGCCGTATACTGTTTTTTTACCGATGACCGTGCCGTGTTCGTCTTTATCATCAAGGGTTTTCGCTTGGAATCCGTATTGTGTCCGGTGCGCTTCATCGGCGATA
>CBDTVG010000431.1:0-2130 GCA_965363745.1 uncultured Candidatus Electrothrix sp.
CCAAGATTTCTCCTGACTCATAATCAAGCAAGAGTGCGGATCGCAACACCCCGTTTTTTCCTTGGACATTACAATTTATATAATTTGTGCCGCCGTACTGAATCATTCCGTGATGGTTGTGAATATGTCCAAAAATATGATATTTGGGCTTGAGCGCAAACACGGCGGTTGCGAGATCTGTGCAACCATGAGCAACCGGGCCATTTTGATCAAGAATACCGGACGGCGGGGTATGCGTTACTAATATATCGACTTCCGGCGGGATCATCGCCCATTTTTCTTTGAGCGGCTTCCCTCTCGGCAAGGCAAAGGCATCACAGGCATAATCGTTGAATAACGGTTGCCAAGGTGCTCCATAGAGAGTTATCCCGTCAAGTACCACAGATTCATCCTGAAGATACACCGCTTCGGAAAAGAAAGATTTGCTTTCCTCCAGATTACAGGCAAGCCTATGATCGTGGTTCCCGGCAACCACGATTTTATGCTTATGGGGCAGGCTCCCAAGAAAATTGTTAAAGTCCGCAATATTCTGTGCGGTTCTGCAATCCGTCATATCACCGGCAAAGATTAACATATCCGCATCCGGGATATTGATTTTCCCATGTGATGCGTGGGTGTCGCTGAAGAGGGCTATTTTCATGACTCAGGTTGGAAGGGGTTGAAATTGGTTTTTTGTGTGTTGCCGAATGGTTTGCCCAATTACGAATTCGCTGTCAGTTCCTCATACAGGGAAAAAAGAAACTGCATCCTGTTCAGTTCGTTGGCGAAAAGCTGGGGGCGGTAACATTTATCCACGGCTCTGTCCAGCTTTGCATGGGTCTTGGTCAACTCCGCAGGCATGGTCAGTGGGTCGTATAGATCGGCAAGGGTGCTGTCGGGGAATGAGGTGCGGGCGGCAAGTACGGCCTGAGCGGCCTTTTCCACTTTTTCTTTTTGCTTGTCTGTTGCGTTGGGCCACGGGTAGTTGTTGTAAACAATCCCAATGGAATAACTATAATCGCTCTTTAACCGACCTGTAGTATACCGTGTCCAAGCCATATGCATGGTTGAAGATAATATACCGAAATGAAGCACCGTTGCTTCTCCGGCAATATTTATCCTATTGCTTGCCATGAATTCGGGACCAAGAAATCCTATCGGAATATAATGCCTTCTTTCCGATGAAGCCGAAGGGATAACGAGAAATTTTCCCGGAGGCACATTTTCGACACAAAATCGTGTCGGAGTTGATGCAAGCTTTTGCGTCGATTTTCTTTTGCTTTCAAGCCGATACGCCTGCACTTTTTTTACCCGATCAACACAAGCAGGCATCTGTTTCAGTTCAGCCGGAGAGCAATCACCCAACCACAAGCACCACCGTTCAATATCGTTGAGAAATTCTCTTGCCCCTATCCACTGCCTAAAAAAGGGTGCGGCCTTGGGCTCAAGCTGAAGAAACTCCGCTTTCTCTTCAGGGGTGAACAGGTAATGGCCACCGTCAATCGGCTGATTGCCAATACCGAACTTCGGCACTTCACATAAAGGTTTTCTTCTGTTTTCAATGACAACGGAAGGGCCATCAACAAGATAGGCGTTGATATTCGCCGCCTTTATCTCATGCGGTTCCAACCGAATATCATCATATTCATAAATCCTTTTGTTCTTCCGGTCAAAGCAGGAAAAACCAATAATCACGCAATGAACAGCCGCCTTTCCTCTCGCTTCGCTGTTCCACTGAAAGGTTCGGTGGGCAAAGTTAATCCTGACGTTTTCCCCCGCCAATTTCTTCCATAATACTCCAACCTGCTCACCCTGAGCTATTGAATTTGTCGAAACAAAGGCGCACTCAATCCCGGTGTCCTGTATGTACTGCGCCGCAAGGAAATACCAGCCCGTGACATAATCCAGAATACCGCAGCTTTTAACACCTCCGCTGACTGCGGCGATCTCCGCCCGTTGCTCAGGCTTCTGGTATTTGGAACCGACAAACGGCGGATTACCAAGAATATACGAAAGCCGATCCCGCTCAACCACACTTTCCCAAAAAATCTCCAACGCATTGCCATGCACAATATTGGCACTGGCCTGTAAGGGAATACGGGCAAAATACATGCCGAACACTTCAGAAACCAACAGGTTTATTTGATGATC
>CBDTVG010000432.1:0-2121 GCA_965363745.1 uncultured Candidatus Electrothrix sp.
ATATCGCCAACAAGCTGGTGCAGAAGGGAGAACTGATGTTTTGGTCTTCCGGTTCTACCACGATGTATGCCCGTCCTGATCGTATTAAGAATGAAGAAGGAGCTGAAGGAATAAATTAAGTCCTTTACCTCCTGCTCCTGCTGTATCCGATAAAAAAGCAAAGACCTTCTGGTTTTTGCTTTTTTTTTGTCCGTCTGTTTTTTTTCAGTGCCTTCACCTCTTCGGGTTCTGTTGCAGAGGCAAGGATATTTCCTCCGCAACAGACGAAGGTAAGTTTTCTGTTGCAAATTCCGTTGATGACCACTAAAAAGTGATTACCTATACTAAATCAGTTTAAAATGAAAAAATGAGTCTCCAAGAAAGATTACAGTCCAGTCAATGTTGCCTCTATGTAATTGATCCTCAGGAAAGGCTTATGGCCCATATCGACGAGGCCGAGCGGGTGGTGAAAAATATCAGTCTGATGATCCGGCTTGCGGATGCCATGCAATTCCCTGTGATCGCCAACACCCAGTACAAAAAAGGAATAGGCTCTTTTGTCCCGGAGCTGGCCCCGTTGCTTGCGAATCGTCCCTGTATTGACAAGGTTGAATTCGGCGGACTTGATAATCCTGGTGTCAGAACAATGCTCAGTAAACTGCCCGCAGCGGTAGATACGTTGTTGCTCTGTGGCGTGGAAAGCCATATTTGTGTATACCAAACAGCTATGGGTGCCCTTCGATCCGGTTATGATGTTCGGGTGGTTGCGGACGGTATTTCTTCCCGTACCCCTGAAAATGATGCGTATGGCAAGCAGCGTTTGCGTGAAATTGGTGCTGTTATCGCTCCGGCGGAGATGATTATTTATGAGTTGCTACACAAAGCAGGAACTCCGGCTTTTAAGGCCATGTTGCCCTATCTGAAATAAACATTAATATCAAATATTATCACCTGTAACTTGTTAAGTTACTAAAGCATTTTGTAACATTATGGAAAAGTATTCCGGCCCAGAAGATATTTACAAAGAGCTTGTAGAAAACGTACCGGTTGAAGAAGATTGGTTACTTGGCTTGGTGGCGTTTGCTGTAGTAGAGGAATAAAAAATTGAATGGATGAAGCATCAGCAGAAAAATAATGGTCAGCCTCCATCAACAGTGGATATTGTAAATTGGTATCAGCAGCAGCCGTCTGGTGTATTACTTAGGGCGAAAGATACCGCCTTAGCCAGACTCACAGATTATGGCGATAATGCGATAGAGATGCATATGTCAGATTTTAAAAAGGAAACTGAAGAAGGAATTATAGTTGAAGAAATTCGTGGGATTAAAGAATTCTGGCCACAATTTGGAGTTAATCTAGCCGGTGGATTCGCCAGTGCTCTACTTTTTGCGGCACTTCTAACGCTTATAGCATTTTTTGTTTTAAACGACACTTCTCCCGTTGATATAGGTGCAAATTTTAGACAAGAAACAGAGGTAAAGTAAAATGGCAAGTAAAGAAGTTACGGGGAAAAAAGCGGCTTCAGCAGCTTCAAAAGTATTAAGAAGTAAAGGCTCCAGTAAAGCTGCAAAATCGGCGGCGGGGTCTGCGCTATCCCAGACAAAAATGAGGGCAAAAGTTACATCTACGAAAGCAGGGTCTGCGGCATCCAAAACCTTACGTAATAGCGGTTCTAGTAAAGCTGCAAAATCGGCTGCGGGATCTGCACTCACTCAGCGGCCAAATCGTAGGAAAAAGTAACATACGCTAACAAACGAATAGATTTGACTGCGAGATCGGTTACCGCGCTATGCGGTATGTATACTTGCTCATAAGTTTTCTGATATAATAATTTCTCTAAGTTTTTAAATTGAATAGAATTTTTTATATCTGAAATATACATGCCCTGCGTGGTAGATTATCTCAACGATATTAAACACATGACTTCTTGTAATATAACGTAATGACCGGCAACGAAATACGATCAAAATTTCTTGAATACTTTGCGGACAAGGGACATACCATTATTGAGTCCTCTTCTCTTGTGCCCCATGACGACCCGACTTTGTTGTTCACCAATGCGGGTATGTTCCAGTTTAAACGGGTATTCATGGGTGAAGAACACCGTGATTACAAACGGGCAGTCTCCTGCCAGCGTTGCGT
>CBDTVG010000433.1:0-2115 GCA_965363745.1 uncultured Candidatus Electrothrix sp.
GGCCGACAACAGTTCTCCAGCCTGAGCCTTGGGCAGGGCAAACAACAGGCCGCCTGATGTCTGCGGGTCATAGAGCAACTCTTCTTCAGCCGCAGAAAGATCAACCCGCATTGCCAAATCATGCTGCATCACTAAGGCCCGATTCGGCTGATTGCTGCCCGTACTCTCCCCTATCCTGTACATTTCAGCCGCTCCCGGATAAAAAAGAAGCTCCTTGTAGCGCAACACAGCTCTGGCCTGAGATCCCAGTGCAACCTCAAGCACATGACCGAGAATACCGAAACCGGTAATATCGGTGCAGGCATGAATGCTGAATTTCAACGCCGTCTCCATAGACACGCCGTTGAGGGCGGCCAGCAAAGGCAGGGTCTCCTTTTCCAGCTCTTGGAAAGAAAACTTCCCGGCCCGCACAGCATTAAACAGCACACCGGAACCTAACGGTTTGGTCAGAATCAGGGCATCTCCCGGCCTAGCCCCGGCATTGGTGATAATCCGTTCAGGATGCACCACGCCGTTGACGCAGAGTCCGTACTTTGGTTCCTCGTCATCCACCGAATGGCCGCCGACAAGACAGGCTCCGGCTTCCAGCACCTTATCATTGCCGCCCCGCAAAATGTCTTTCAGAATCCCCATGTCAAGCAACTTGGACGGGAACATCACCAAATTCAGGGCCGTCACCGGCCTGCCGCCCATGGAGTAAATATCGGAGATGGAATTGGCCGCAGAAATCTGGCCGAACCAGTATGGATCATCAACCGGCGGGGTGATAAAATCCACCGTATTGATCATGGCGACCTCATCGGAGATACGATAGACCGCCGCGTCGTCCGAAGTTTCAAAACCAACCAACAGATCGGGATCGTTCGGAGGAGTGAGCCCTGCAAGTGCGTCCGACAGAACCGTCGGACCAATTTTAGCCGCTCAACCGCAGGTTCTGGACAGCCCGGTGAGTGTCTTTTTCTTGAACAGTCGCATAAAATTTCTCTTTGGAAAATATCAGCGTATCATTGCGTCAGACTTGGTCTGAGAAAGACGATTTTCAACAAACGAGCGCAGGCCCTGATGCTGGGTATCAGAGAGATCACCAAAGGACATCCCTAACAAGACATGCTCAAGGTATTCGTTATCCATAATCCACATAGTGTACATGGAGATATCAACAAGGGGAGCGAGTTCATCAATCCCTTGAATTTGACGCAATATCAAGGTGTCACCCTGATTAACATCCTGAAATTTTTTCCTTTCTATGGAAATCTGAATGCCACCTTGACTCATATTCAGAACAGAAGAGGGGATAATCTTTTCAGGATCTGACTCATCAATCAAGGAGACAAGCGCCCGCACCTTGTTGCGTTCATTAAAAATAATTCTGGTGTAACGCCGTTTCTCCACCA
This sequence comes from uncultured Candidatus Electrothrix sp., assembly GCA_965363745.1. GTDB lineage: Bacteria > Desulfobacterota > Desulfobulbia > Desulfobulbales > Desulfobulbaceae > Electrothrix. Next base: position 1,395 of record CBDTVG010000433.1, read on the forward strand.
TATATTTTATCATTGTCCCTATTTACCTATAACCTATAGCGCATTGAATTTTAAAAAAAATCTGACATCGCACTTACTCTTCATGCGGAGCCGACACAGTTCAGCTAGATAGGTTGAATTCACCGCACCCATTCCACCAGCTGCTTAAACAACTCCTGTCTATTTTCCGCTATTCCCAGATGAAGCATATCCTCAAGAATCTGTTGGTATTTTTCCACAGTCAGTTCATTGCCAAAATCACCGGCAAGCAGACGCGCCTCACAAAACATCCGCCATTGATCTGCTTCCTTTGTATTCAAACTCTCCGGCCAGTTTCTAGCCCGATAGCGAAAATAAAGCGTCTGTAAACGGGCATCCTCAAAGGACGGCTGCCATTCCGCCAGTTGCTCAGGAGATTTGCGCAGCAGGGTGTTGCACACCCGGCGGTCATTATTAGAAACAAACCCTTCGTAGAGGGCAACGTCCGCATCAGGTGGCTCAATATCCGGCACCCGCTGATACAATTCCGTTAAACGACCGCTCAGGGTTGGATCGGCCAACAGCAGCTGACGGTGTCGCTCCGCCTGTTGCCAGTCAACTTGCCATTGTTCCGCCATCTCCAGGGTCAGGGTGCTCACCGGAGCCAAGGCCGGAGACTTATTCAGATGCACCCCTTTCAGGGCGATCCGCTCAACGCCTTCCGGCATATCCTCAGTGCGGGTATACAGATTGGCCGCCATCT
>CBDTVG010000434.1:0-2112 GCA_965363745.1 uncultured Candidatus Electrothrix sp.
TCGCCAGCACCGTCAATGATGGTGGTGTTGTCTTTGTCAACCACAATTCGTTTTGCGGTTCCAAGATCGTTGACTGTGATGTTCTCCAGCTTGATACCCAGATCTTCGGTGATAACCTGACCGCCGGTGAGGATGGCGATATCTTCCAGCATTGCCTTGCGACGATCACCGAAACCCGGAGCCTTAACAGCAGCGATGTTCAGGGTGCCACGCAGTTTGTTGACAACCAGAGTTGCCAGTGCTTCACCGTCAACATCTTCGGCAATAATGAAGAGGGGTTTTCCCATCTTAGCAACAGCTTCGAGGATGGGAAGCAGATCCTTCATGTTAGAGATTTTCTTCTCGTTGATGAGGATCAGAGGACTCTCCATGTTGACTTCCATGCGGTCGGCATCAGTTACAAAATAAGGAGAAAGGTACCCGCGATCAAACTGCATACCTTCAACAACGTCCAGGGAGGTCTCCATGGATTTTGCTTCTTCAACAGTAATAACGCCTTCTTTGCCCACTTTGTCCATGGCCTCGGCGATGATATTACCGATGGTGCTGTCGTTGTTGGCGGAGATGGTGCCTACCTGAGCGATTTCGTTCTGCTCCTTGGTGGGCTTAGAAATATTGGCCAACTCGGCGACAACCGCAGCAACAGATGCGTCAATACCGCGTTTGATTTCCATAGGATTGGACCCGGCAGCGACCATTTTTACACCTTCAGTGTAAATGGACTGAGCCAGAACGGTGGCAGTGGTGGTGCCGTCACCGGCAACATCAGAGGTCTTGGAAGCAACTTCCTTGACCATCTGCGCACCCATGTTTTGGAACTTATCCTTGAACTCAATCTCTTTGGCGACAGTCACACCGTCTTTGGTGATAACCGGGGCACCGAATGATTTTTCGATCAGAACGTTGCGGCCTTTAGGTCCGAGGGTAACTTTTACTGCATCAGCCAAGTTGTTTACACCGGTAAGCATGGCTTCGCGGGCCTTACCGCTATAATATAATTCTTTAGACATTGTACTCTACTCCTTGTTGAGCTTTTATTGCTTTTATTTAAGAACAGGCAGGGTCAAAAATCAAGATACGCTTAATTATCCAGAACGCCGAGAATATCATCTTCGCGCATGATCAGGTAATTTTCGCCATCAAGTTTTACATCAGTACCGCCGTATTTAGAAAACAGCACCCGGTCGCCGACCTTGACATCCATGGCGATGCGCTCGCCTGCATCATTTCGCTTGCCCGCACCGACAGCGATAATCTCACCCTCGGCTGGTTTTTCTTTTGCGGAATCCGGGATAATGATGCCGCCAGCGGTTTGTGTCTCTTCTTCCAGTCTTTTAACCAAGATACGGTCATTCAGCGGACGAATATTCATGAACTTAATCCTCCTGTTACATATATTTATGAATTTAAGTCAAGTCGGAATGTTTTTACGTTGTGTCGCCGACTTGTCCTGATTCTCTTGGACAGAAATCTTACGCATCTGACTTCTGTCATTTGGATCCGAGAAACAATAGGGATAGATTTTGAAAAATCAAGGGATACGTGAAAAAAAAATTTATCCAACAACCTCTTGAAATGAATTAAAAAGGAATTAAGAGTCATTTATTTAATCCGTAAAATCCAATTATGGTCATCCGGGGCCGCGCCGCGTTGCAACTGTTGGATACCGTCAAAAAAACGTTGCGAAAGCACGCCGGTGTTGCCGTTATTGATAATCATGGAGGTTCCCTGATAGCATAATTCTCCCACTGGAGAAATGACAGCCGCTGTGCCTGAACCGAAGGCCTCGCTCAGCGTTCCTGCCTTAACTGCTTCCATCACTTCGTCGATGGTGAGCCGCCGTTCACTGGTTTGTATCCCCCAATCAGCGGCCAGTTGCAGAACAGTATCACGGGTGATGCCGGGCAGAATAGTTCCACCAAGAGGAGGGGTGACCAGCTCATCATTGATGACAAAAAAGATATTGGAAGTGCCGACTTCTTCAATATATTTATGCTCAAGCGCATCCAGCCATAAGACTTGGGTATGTCCTTTTTTTTGAGCTTCAGTATGCGCCTTGATCGAAGCGGCGTAATTTCCTCCGGTCTTGACCTCGCCCACTCCTCCGGGAAC
>CBDTVG010000435.1:0-2112 GCA_965363745.1 uncultured Candidatus Electrothrix sp.
TCGGCTGCTCCATAGACAGTTTCCATAAGCGTTGAAAAAATGAGCGATTGTTGCATCTTAATATGCGTATTCTCCGTACAGAGGGGAAACGCATATTTTAGATTGCATCATGTAATTATTTTATAATTGAACAGCCCTGAGAGTATGCGAGGGCTGAGTATGAACACTACAGGAGAGTTGTACATGAAGTTGTTATCGTTGTTCCCTTTTCTTGCTTGGTTTAAGTTGATCAACAAGGAAAGCATTAAGGCTGATCTTCTTGCCGGTTTAACAGGTGCCGTTATTGTGCTTCCGCAAGGTGTCGCTTTTGCGACAATCGCCGGTCTGCCGCCTGAATACGGCTTATATACCGCCATGATAACGCCGATTGTCGCGGCGTTGTTCGGCTCATCATTTCATTTGATTTCCGGCCCGACCACGGCTATTTCAATCGTTATCTTTTCTGCGGTCAGTCATCACGCCACTCCCGGCACCCCGGAATTTATTTCCATAGCACTGACGCTCACCTTTCTCGCCGGTGTTTATCAGCTCGCTTTTGGCTTGGCCCGCTTAGGGTCGTTGGTCAATTTTGTTTCCCACACTGTGGTTATCGGTTTTACCGCCGGAGCGGCCATTCTTATCGCCACCAGTCAACTCAAGCATATTACCGGTATACTTGTACCCAAAGGTGAATCGTTCCTGCATACCTGGATTGATTTATTTTCAGGAATCAATGAGTTAAATATTTTCCTTCTTATTATCGCCGTAGCGACGCTTGCCACGGCCTTGTTGTCCAAAAAATTTGTTCCGAAAGCGCCTAATCTGCTTATAGGAATGGTCGTCGGGAGTCTTATAGCCCTTTATTTAGGTCGCTTCACAGAAGGTATAAAACTTGTCGGTGAAATACCCGCTCATCTGCCGCCGCTGACATTGCCTGATTTCTCCATATCCACCATTAAAGCGTTGGCACCGGAAGCCTTTGCCGTCGCGCTCTTAGGTTTGATTGAGGCTGTGTCTATCAGTCGGGCGGTGGCGACCAAATCTAATCAAAGAATAAATTCAAATCAGGAATTTATAGGGCAAGGGCTGTCCAATATCTTTGGTAGCTTTTTTTCCAGTTATGCTGGCTCCGGTTCTTTCACCCGTTCTGGGATCAACTACGAAGCTGGTGCTAAAACACCGCTTTCAGCGATCTTTGCGGCGGTTTTTTTGATGGGTATTATTCTACTGATCGCTCCTTTAACCGCTTATCTCCCGATTGCCGCTATGGGAGGTGTCATTTTACTGGTCGCCTATAACCTGATTGATTTTCATCATATCACCCAAGTGCTCACATTCAGCAAATCTGAATCCGCTATTCTGATAACCACCTTTCTCGCCACCTTATTTCTTGAATTGGAATTCGCCATCTATTTAGGCGTGCTTCTGTCGATTATTATATTTTTAGCGAAAACATCCACCCCTGAAATCCATACGCTTTCAGTAGATACGTCCGGTGAGGGCAATATAGGAAAATTTGTTGAGACGAATCAAAAACCATTAAAGCAATGTCCCCAGCTTAAAGTCATCAGGGTTGACCGATCTATCTATTTTGGCTCAATCAACCATATCCAAAAACGTCTCGCTCATATAGCGGACAATCAGAACATACATAACATATTGATCATCGCTACCGGTATCAATCTCATAGATCTTGCTGGCGCAGAGGCCTTGATAGCTGAAAATAATCGTTTAAAGAAGGAGAACGGCGGGCTCTATTTTGTGAATATGAAAGCCTCGGTATATGAATTTGCCGTGAAATCAGGCTTTATAAAAAAGATGGGCCCGGATCACTTCTTTGATGCAAAAAGCAAGGCGATTGCAACTCTTCATGAAAATATGAACAAAGATAAATGTGCGAATTGCAGCTCTCTTGTTTTTAGAGAATGCCAATGATTTTGTTTAAGCTTTTGATGCCGATAAAATAAAGTTGCTCAAGTTATTACTGAAGCGTTGGCGGACGCAACCGGACGGCTTAATCTGAAAGGTTTTTTCTGGTTCCCAAACTTCGGTTTGGGAACCTTGCTTGGAAGTTCTGCTTCTCGGTGCGGAGAGCATTTTATACTCAGGGTGTTTGTACGGACAACAGCGAGG
>CBDTVG010000436.1:0-2094 GCA_965363745.1 uncultured Candidatus Electrothrix sp.
AGGATATCGCCGAATCCCTTGGTAATCACCAGAGCGGTGCGGGCACCTTTGCGCTCCAGCAGGGCATTGGTGGCCACGGTGGTGCCCATGCGAATCCACTCGATTCGGGAGCTGTCCAGCAGGCCGTCTATGAGGGGAATGCCGAACTCCGCCAGGATGCGGCAGATGCCCTCACGGGGAGCGTCGTCGTAGTTGGCCGGGTCTTCGGAGAGCAGCTTGACCACCCGGAACCCGGGTTGGCCGGGAACTTCGGCGTAGACATCGGTGAAGGTGCCGCCCCGGTCTATGGAGAAGCGGAATTTTTGCGAATTGTTCATGAGAGGAAGGGAGTATATGGAAGCAGTATGCATCTGTCGTTTTTCATTCAATCAGGCTTGATCCAAAGAAGAGAAAGCACAAAGCCATATCTTGTTGATGCAACTGAATGTTCAACCACCTCATCAAGTTCCATGCTTTCAATCCAAGCATCAGCGTCCACCGCTTGAGATTCTGATTCCATATCTCGGCCTACAAAGAAATCATAGGCTAAAGTCCGCCCATCAAGTTCTTGTCCCGCTCTGATGAATGGCCACCAATCGGGGCTTTTGTAACACCATTTAATCACACCATTGGTCGAATAAACGACAGCACATCTTTCCGGGCAAAGCCTGACAAATTTGATTGCTGTTGCCGTCAAAGATGTTCTGAATTCTTTCGCAATTTCTTTTATAACATCAAAATTAACAACTCCCACATCACAATAAGGGGTGATCAACTGATCTGGAAGAATCAGTTCGCTTGCGAAAAAATTTGCTTGAGTTTCCACGCTACTTTGATACCAGTTCAGCATGTCTGCATCAGTGCATATTTTTTGGATTGATTCGACATGATTCATCATGAGGTGTCCCAGTTCGTGAGCAATGCTGAATCGTTTGCGCTCTGGGGAATCTTTAGGGGAAATCCTGATAACTGCTTGCTCACCTAGCGTTACAAGACTTGCTGTAGCTCCGGCAACAGGTTTTTCAATCACCGTTGCTCCTTTGGCGTAAGCAATATCGCGGATACGGATGTGTTCCGGCGAACAAATACCGAACTCGTTTATTATTTGACTTGCGACGTGCTCGGCTGCCATCAACTTGAGATCAAGATTATTTCTGGCTGCCATCAACTTGAGAAATATTTTTTTTGATTGTTTCTAAATCTTCCAGAATTGAAGCCAAATTTTCGGTATCCATACCTTCTAAATCTCTATAAGCAAGCCCTGCCTCAAAAGCCCCTATCTCCTTGATCTTGTCTATAAGTTGCTCTCTTGTCCAGTCCTTGAATTGTCCAGTAAGAATACGGCCTTTCTGGATAAAATCAAATCTCTTTTTTCTGGCTGTATCCAAAGCTGATCTTTTGGCTGCCATAGAGAAGTCTTTTTGCGCCGCCTTTAAGCGAAATAGAATGCTATCAACATCTATTCCGTCATTACGAAGCTCTTCCTTGATCTCTTCGGCAGATTCTCCTGCATTCACTCCTAAAGCATCGGTGAGAGTATCCAGGATTTTCAAATACTCTCTTTTGTCAGTACTCATTTTGTTTCCTCAGCAGAATGCTTTTTGATTTTGTGGTTTGAATTTTTTAAGTTTTCTACGGAGCTTTTTCAGTAAGTTATTTACCTTGCTAATTTCAAATTCTGTTTCTTGGGCGATAAATCTTGGTTGACTGATCCCCTCTTTGACACATAAGATGACCATTCCAAGATCTTCATTTTCATTTTCAAGACTGTCTAAAACATCCATGATTTCCTGAAGCCTCTCGGTTTCAATAAGTTCCTCTTCTGGAGTTTTTGATCTGCAACGTCCTTTGCTTGTATCGGCAGTTGCAAATAGTTCGTTGTCTTTTATAGAACCGTCTTCCCGAAAAAGTGCTTCCTTGGGAAATCGTACCTCATGTTCAGCCGTATGACTGGTCATGCTGCGTATGATGCCGATTAAAAAAACAACAATATTCGGGCAGGTATCTTTATTCCAATTTCGATACTTCCCTTCACTACCGACCCCATATGCTTGAGCTATAGCTTCCTGCACGAGGTCTCCAGAATTAACTTTCAATCCGAGCCATGAGAATTTT
>CBDTVG010000437.1:0-2080 GCA_965363745.1 uncultured Candidatus Electrothrix sp.
AATTCCTTTTGAAATAGCAAATGCCCTTCAGGAATTTGGTAACGAGGCAAAATATATTAAAATATCAGGCAGTGGACAAAATGCATTAGACTTTCATATCGCATTCTATATTGGACGATTATCCTTACAGCATCCTCATGGCCATTTTCATATAATTTCCAAAGATACGGGTTTTGATCCGCTCGTAAAATATTTGCGAAGCAAAAAGATTAAAGCTGCCAGGGTAAAGGACTTAGCCGAAATATCAATCTTACGCATATCAAACACAAAGGATCATGACGAAAGAATTAGTGCGATTGTAAAAAATTTATCCGGGAGAGAACAGACGTCGAGACCGAAAAAAATCGCAACACTCTCCAATACGATTAATTCACTTTTTGAGAAAAAATTGAAAGAGCAAGAATTAACTTTAATTATTAAAAAATTGGAAACAATGAGATATATTTCAGTGACTCAACAAGATATTTCGTACAATTTACCCAAAAATCTTTAACATGCATCGTATGTTAATACTAAAAAAATATTCTGGAGGATACACCCCATGACAGGAATCGCTTACGCACAGGGAGCCGCAGCCTCACCGGCAGCCGGAGGCTTCGCCCCTTTTAGTCAATTCGCCCCGCTCATTTTGATCTTTATTGTGTTTTATTTTCTGCTCATCCGTCCGCAGCAGAAAAAAGCAAAGGAGTACCAGCAATTTCTCAATAATATGAAAAAAGGGGACAAGGTGCTGACCGGCGGCGGCGTTCACGGCACTATCACCGGCCTGACCGACAGCACCGTCACTATGGAAATTGCGGACGGTGTCCGAGTCAAAGTAAATCGTGGTTCCGTTTTGACCACAGTCTCAGCGACTGAAAATAAGGGTGTCGCAAAAAAAGGCTGAGGCGTTAACCGCTGCTGATCTTCATCGTGTATGAAGAAAATATTGCGCCTGGTGACAAAGCTGGGCTTCAAAGTATCAGTCCTAACCGGTCAGATGCGGATATGGAGCATGTGGTGCTACGGATGTAAGCCGTGCTTTACGCTCAGGGTGTTACCCTGAACTGATTTTGTTGAACCCTTTCAGAGTGCTTTCGCTACGGAAAGCGCTCTGAAGGGATGGGATGCACCAGCCCGGAGGAACACTCCGGGCATCTCCCGAAAGCTCAAATTTTCTCTCTCCCCGAATCTCCATCCTTGTCCTCTCCGACCGTATCTTTCCATTGTCGTATCTGCCAAGCTCTGCTCGTTGCCAAGCAGGATTTCTGCCGTCTCTTACTCGTCTTTTCTTGAACAAACAATCGGGGTTTGCCCCCTATTTGCTCAACCAAATATGTCCGGCTGCTGAACTGCATGCTTTCGTGCCTATCAAATGCATGCAGTTATATGTTACGAATGCGTGGTTTCGTGTGAAAGGGAACCGGAAGAGTGGGGGGAGCGGAAGAAACTTCTAAAAAAGTCGAGAAAGTGAAAAAAGCTCATGGAAGCCTGAAGTTTTTTCTCGGGCCGGTGGCTTGAGTATATAATCAGGATTCGAACCTGCAATCCCCCTCTGTAACCCCCGTCAATACCAGCAGTTCTAAAGTTGGAAGTTATTTTATTCCAACATGTTGCAATGTACTTTTTCGCTTGACTTTTTGAGAAAAATAACATTTTGCCCTTTTTCAGGGGTTTTTTCCATTTTTTCAAAAAGTCATTTTTTTAACTAATTGTTTTTCCGATAAAATCCAAATTTATAATTGCTGCCGTCAATACGCCTTCCTTTTTTGCTCTGCGATACCTGCGTGTGTACATTTTTTTATTTCAGGTGAATTCTGTTTTTTTGTTGCGCCGCAAGGAAACACGGGCAGGTTGAGAATATGAATCATTACTATCTGTTTGTTGTTTAGAGTTTTCCCCTTTACTTCTCTTTCTTTTCATGTTCTATATATATTTTACACAGTAGCAATACGAAAATCGGTTTCCGATTGAATTATTAGCTAGTTATCAACATACAGAAATGAGAGAGGGGCTGGGAAAATCAGGGTCTGGGTCTGACCCCTATTAATTTCCACAGGGCAGGGTATAAACCTTCGCCTTTAGGCGGAAATGTCTTTAG
>CBDTVG010000438.1:0-2074 GCA_965363745.1 uncultured Candidatus Electrothrix sp.
GGCCTGGAGAGAAACGGTTGCTGAAAAGCCTTGATCGTTTGGATAAGCTCGGCGGAAACCTGATCACTCACCGGCAGCGGGCTGGTAAGGATTTTATTGAACAAGCCATAGACGATGCGTACGTCTTGCGCCCGGTTCTGCCCGCCTTGGCCCACAGAGCCGGTGATTTTTGTTCCCGGCTCCTCCGTTGCGGCAAGCAGTTTCCCCCAAGTTTGTCCCCCAACATCAATCCGACCGTCGGGTCTGGACATGAATGCCTGTTGAAAATCCTTGATCGCCTGAATAAGTTCATCGGAACATTGATCACTCACCGCCAGCGGTGTTGCAAGTATTTTATTGAATAATGCATAAACAGTACGTACATCTTCAGGACGATTTTGTCCGCCCGCATCACCTACTGAACCGCTGATAGAAATCGACATTTTTCCCCTCCTTTAGTGATTTTCCGCCTCTTTGCTTAGGCGGATGACTCATTCATCGCTCAATCGCTCATTCTCCGAGGCTTCCCATTTGAAAAGACTGGAGTTTATCCGTCAATATCCCCTGTTCGTTTCGATAGTCCACAATCAGCCCGACCGACACCTCAACCTGCTCTTCCCCACGAATTTCTATTTTTCGCAGCTCTGAGGAATAATAATACTGCCCCTCAATCGGCGAATAATCCGGTTCACCGAGTAACTCTTCTACCGCACCCTGTTCCATGCCTTTGCTCAGATATCTGTAGATTATCTCAAGACTGGCATAGTCCCTGTGCGCCTTGTAGCTGTCGCCCGCCAGTTTGGACATTCTCGGTATCTGGGCCTGTGTGTCGCAAGCGGTAATCAGCAGGAGGAGAGCGAGAAGAAGCGGCCTGAGAATATTACGGCTTGGCAAAGGTAAATCCCCATAGTTTGAGCTGCTCAATGAAGTTCGGTAAATCTTCAGCCGTGTCTTGTAGAACATGCATCAAGACATTGAACTCGGTCTTGCCCTGCCTTCTCTGAAACTGCCGTTCAATCATAGCCCATTTGCTCGGCCCGACTCCCTTGGGGGATTTCCAATCTTCGGTGTCGATGTCCCAGTTATGGATGGTCAGGGAGAGATCAGATGCCACTGCGGCAAGCTCAGGATCATAGGGTCGCCAGCCGCCTGCACCGTAGGGCGGACGAATTTTGGTTGGGGTCACCCCGGCGGCCTTCCTGATACTCTCTTGGGTTTTCTCTAACTCTTTCCGAACAACGCTCTTGCTGGCCTTGGCCAAATTCGGATGGGTGTAGGAATGATTTTGCACCTTATGTCCCCTGTTCGCAATATCTTTCACCGCTGCCGGGGAGCTGTCCACTTCTTTGCCGAGGACATAAAACTCCGCCTTAACACCGTAACGGTCCAAGGTGTCAAGAATGGAACGTAACGGGCCTGTCGGAGCCGGGCCGTCATCAAAGGAGAGGAGCACTGATTTGCCGCTTCCTCCGGCCGGAGTCGTGAGCGTTCTCCAGGTTCTGCCGCCCACGTCAATCCTGCCGTCAGGATGAGACATGAACATTTTCTGTACATCCTTGATTGCCTGAATTAGCTCGGCAGAGCAAAGGTCGCTAACTTCCAGCGGACGTGAAAGGAGCGCATTGAACAGGGTGTAGATAATGCGCACGTCTTGTGCTTGATTTTGCCCGCCCTGCCCTACTGATCTGGTAATTTCCGTTTTCGGTGTATTTGCCGCCGCTGTGAGCTTCCTCCAAGTGCGACCGCCTACATCTATCCTGCCGTCAGGTCGGGATATGAAGGCCTGTTGAAATTTCTTAATCGCCTGAATCAGTTCGTCTGAAGCCTGATCGCTGACCTTCAGCGGAGTTGAAAGTATTTTATTAAACAGGGAAAAAACAGCCTGCACGTCTTCCGCACGGTTTCTTCCGCCTTTGCCCACTGAACCGATAATAAAAATTGCCATTGTTCGCCTCGCTGGTCAAGGGATGTTTGATGTTTTTACCGCATAACAAGCTGCCCTTTGCGTAAAGGACAACTATGTCAGTATAGACATGTTCGGCAAAGTGAGTCAATAGGATTTTTTAGATAAAAAAAGGAGATAGGGGATTGTGGC
>CBDTVG010000439.1:0-2071 GCA_965363745.1 uncultured Candidatus Electrothrix sp.
CTTTCGCCGCTGATGCAGAGACGTTTCTGCGGATAGGAACCGGGGAGTTCACCGACAGCCTAGCCTTGGACAGCCTGACCCGCTTCAGTCCGTTACTGGTCAACTATATGCGGGATAAAAAAAATGCGGTGCTGGAGCTGAAGTCAAAATCCGTGGTCATTGATAATTTGCAGGGGCTGGATCACGGGGGACGAACCCTGGTCGCTTGGTCGTTGAACAGTCCTCCGATCATGGAGCGAGAGGAAATTCGCACCGCCGGTCTGGAGGAACGGCTGACGGCGGCGGCCCAGTGTGCGGATTGGGGCTACAGGCTGGCCTTTCATTTTGATCCGATCATCTGGCATGAGGGCTGGCAAGAGGGATATCGTGCCACGATTCGGCGGCTGTTTGAACGGGTGCCCGCCGACCGCATTGCCTGGATCAGCCTCGGCGCCCTGCGCTATCTGCCTTCCTTAAAGTCTATCGCCGCCACCCGATTTCCCAACTCGAACTTTTTTTATGAGGAATTTATTGAAGGGCTGGACGGTAAAGCCCGCTATTTCAGAAGCCAACGGGTGGAGATGTACAAGCTGATCGCTGATGAGCTGGCACGATTCGCCGATCCAGCGACCTGTATCTATTTCTGCATGGAAAGCGAAAATATCTGGCAAGAGGTGTTCGGGTACACCGCAGAAGAGAAGGGCGGTCTGCGGGCTATGCTGGATCGCAATGTTCGGTGAACCACCCTCACATCAGATTACTGTCTGGGGAGAATGAATCACTCGTGCCGAATTAGATAGACATTACTTGATCTTGAAAATTTTTTGTCAAAGGTTGCCACCTCAGTGTTTTTTTTCATGGCGGCGGCAAGGATAAGGTAATCAGAAAAATCAGCTTTACCGTTTCTGTACATTTCCAAGGCATCTGAAAAACGCTGCTCATGCTCCAATAAATATGCGCTGTTACGGGCAAGATGTTCAAGTAGAGCGATAACTTCTTTCTTGCTCAATTTATATCCGCTGCATAAAACCCAGACTGTTTCAACCTGAACAATTTGAGGAATAAAAACTTTCCCGACTTGAGCGATATACTTTCGGGCCGCAGTTATCTGGGCGGTCTCGTTCGGATCATCAATCATGATTCGAACGAGCACATTGGTATCAATGGTAATCATGCTCCGGCCTTCTTTTTGATTATCTCTTCCATCTCGTCCAGACTGACGCTTCTTTTGCCGGAAATCAGACCAAAAGCATCCTCGACTTTGTTTGGCACTGGATGAAGAACAATCTTTTCGTTTTCAACAGAAAATAAAACTTTGCCGCCGGTATGCAACCCGAATTGTTTACGGATAAGTGACGGAATAGTCACCTGACCTTTAATAGTCACAGTTGAGCTACGCATTACATCCTCCTCTCATGTATTACTATATTCTATAGTAATACATGAGAGAATATTGAGCAAGAATATTTTTTTCTTAACTCCCACAGTTTACCCGAACCCGCATCAGGCATTGCCAGAAACGAGGCGGCACTGCCGAATTATGACGATAATCCCGAAGGATTGATTGCAAGTGCAAAATCTCAAAGACAGGCTCCACGCAGGAACATATTTCCGCCGCTGACATCCTCGGCGGCCCTTTTTTATCCGCAACCTGATCCTTATTACCGATGAGACTGAACCAGAGTCCGCCCGGTTTCAGGCAGGAAGCGGCCTTGTGCGCAAAGCCGGTACGCTCTTCCTCTCCGTTCATGGAATGAAAACAGCCCCGGTCGAAGATCAGATCAAACTGTCCGGCATCCAGCGAGCAGGTCAAAAAATTATCCGCCAGTAGACGGCATCGCACCTCATGTTCAGCGCAACGTTGTTCAGCCTTGGCAATGGCACTGGTGGAGATATCCAGCGCTGTGACCTCAAAGCCCTGCTCCGCCAGCCAGACCGCATTGGTTCCCTGCCGCAACCGATGTCCAGCACGCTACCTGAGCATTTCGGCCATTGGGCAAGCAGGTTGGTCAGAGCGATATCCGGTCGGGAGCATTCCCAAAAAGTCGGAATATAGTTTTTTTCTTGCCGGAGTACTTTTGTAAAGCATCCG
>CBDTVG010000440.1:0-2070 GCA_965363745.1 uncultured Candidatus Electrothrix sp.
ATTATTCGCGCTTATCAGACACGACACGGCAAAGGGCCGATGTCTAATGAAGCCCGGCCCCATAATATCAAGAAAAATCCTCTTGAAACCAATATCACCAATCGATTTCAAGAGGAATTCAGACGCGGCCTGCTGGATCTTTCGTTACTTGCATATGCGATCAGCCGGGATCAGCGCATCCGTTCAGCCCCTGACAAACGTCTTGTGATCACCTGCCTGGATCATATCAGAGATGAATACCGATTCACTTGGCGAAACGAAATTGTCTTTTGTGACAACGAGGATGATTTTGTTCAAAAAATTGCTGAACATTTGGGCATTAAGCGTGTGTTCACCAGTTCATCTGATGATTCTACAACAATCAAACGGGTGCTGTAGCGACACAGGCACCGCCCTCCCCGCTTCTTCACTATTTCACCTCCACGAATTTCCCTTTTTTGACCGTGTACATGGAATAGCCGACACCGACGGCATCGCCCTGTTCGTTGAACGAAATCTCACCAAAGGGTGTCAGTATGACCTGAGTATGCAGCACATGGGCGATTTTTTTTGTCTCGGTCGACTTGGCAAGCTCAATAGCATGGGTCAGAGCGATGGTTGCGGCGATGGCATTGTCGAAAAAAGGACCGGGTTCCGAATCATATTTTTCAGCATATGCCTTACGGTAATGCTGGGTGACCGGATTGGTGGAAACATCAGCCGGGCCGGTGGCGTACACACCTTCAGCATATTTACCAGCTACCTTTATAAAGGTAGCGTCCTTGACCCCATCATCTGTAACAAAGAGAGTCTTCATTCTTTTTTTGCGCATCCGGGTGATAATTTTGGACGCTTCAGGATGGTAGCCGCCGAATATCACCACATCAGCACGGGTTCGTTTGATTTTTTGCACCACTGCGGAATAATCAACAGCACCCGGGGTTACGCCTTCAAACAAAACAATCTGTGCCTTAGCATCCTTTTCAATGACCTTTCTTGCATCTTCGGCAAGCCCTTTGCCATAATCACCTTTATCATGAATAATGGCTACTTTCTGGGCGTGTAAGGTGTCCACTGCAAAATTAACGATGGAAGCGGCCTGAGCATCATTGGGAGCGATGGTTCTGTAAAATGTGAGATAGTTGCCGCTCTTGGTAAGATCACTGTCTGTGGCTGAAGGAGACATCAGGATAATATCAGCCTCGTCATAAATCGGCAGAGCAGCTTTGGTGGCGCTGGAGCAGATATGGCCTATAACTGCGTCAACACCTGCGGAAACCAGTTTCGTAGCTGTATTGGTGGCAATTTCAGGCTTACAGGCATCATCTTCAATCAGCAGTTCCACCGGTGAGCCGTTGATGCCTCCCTTAGCGTTAATATCCGCAACAACAAGCTCCGCCGCTCTGACGGTGGGTATTCCATACGATGCCAGATCACCGCTGTGGGAACCCGCGACACCTATTTTTATTGATTCCGCCGCGATGGCCGTATCCATCGCCTGCGTGGCGAATATGGCACTCACGGCCAGTACAGAGAACGACAAAAATAACTTACTTACAAATTTCATATATTATTCCTCCTTGAGACTAAAAAAACTGATCATTTTTCCGCTTGCATTGCGCACAATTTCGCAACCTGCTATCTTTTTAACGCATAATAAAAAAAATGCATCCAAAAAATTTTGAGCATCCTCCTCTGGAAAGGTGGTATTTTCAACCCATGCGGGTTTGATGAAACATTGAGCCCCACTCAGCCAGAGCGATAATAAGCGATAAACAAAAAATATGAACAGTAATTTTTATTACGCATTAGGGCGGCCATTGTCCCCGCTCTACAGCATAGCCATGCGGATACGGGAATATCTGTATCAGAAAGATGTTTTCTCCAGTACCTCTTTTGAGGTACCTGTGATCAGCATCGGTAATCTAACCATGGGAGGAACCGGTAAAACGCCGATGGTTCAATATCTCGCCAAATTTCTGCAAAAAAACGGTCTGCAACCGGCGATTATCAGTCGTGGCTACGGGGGATCAACAAAGGAGCGGGTCAATATTGTCTCAGCCGGCGGGAAAGCCCTGCTGGATGCCGCAT
>CBDTVG010000441.1:0-2068 GCA_965363745.1 uncultured Candidatus Electrothrix sp.
GGTGCCGGGCACCTCTTCTTTTTTCCTTGTGTTGTCCGGCAAACCGACAGTAATGGCATTGTCAAAATCTTTGGCAATGGCGTTGATGCTCATATCAGATGGAATATAATAGATTTTCTGAATGCCGCTTCCAAGCGCTCTGGCCTTTTCCACCTCAGCAAAACGATGCCCGCCTTCGCCTTCATAGGCGGCAAGCGAGAGCTTTTTAGCTTCTGCTTTCGCTTTGCCCACCGCTAAAATGCCGGTCGCCTCTTTTTCTTTTTCGTACAGCGCCGCATCCGCTCCAATCTGAATCTTCTTGGCCTCGCCCTGAGCGATAAACCCTTTCTTGGTCACGTTGATCTCTTCAACTTCTCTTTCTTCCTCCGCACTGATAATCGCTTTAATCTTCTTAGTTTCAGCGACCACTTTCGCTGATTCAAAATTAACCTTCTCTTTTTCACGGGCCAGATCAGCGTTGGCCTTCTGGGTTTTCTGCTCCTGCTCAAATTTTTCCTGCATCTTCAGGGCGATCACCTTGTCGGTAATAGGCTGCCGAAGCAGAGCCGGAACCTCAAAATGGCGAACCAGAGCTTGGTTCATCTGGATGCGGCTCTCCAGACTTTTGAGCTTCAATGCTTTATGGATATCACTCTGAAACGTTTCTCTGGTCTCTCCGTGGACAAAATCTTCGCCCCTGTATCTGGAGCCGAGAATCCTCGCATAGGAACGCGCTTGGGGACGGATGATCTTTTCTTTAATATCGAGAATATTCCGCCCGATAGTGGCCACCACGTAAGGCGCGTCATGGGGAAGCACTTGGAACAACACGGTCACATCAATGGCGATTTCAAACCCATCATCAGAGTAGAAAACAATCGCGTCATTCTGCTGGGTGTCCCCCTGCCCTTCAAGGTAGGTCATTTCATAACGCTGCTGGCGGATATCTATATTCACCACCTCCACCGCATAGGGATTCAAATAATAGAGGCCCGGAGGCAGGGTTTTTTCCTGAATACCTCGCTCCCCCTCCTTGGCGAGCAGCTGATCAACAGGCTTGGCAATGCCTGTTTTGGCGATCTGCACCCCGACATGGCCGTCAGGAACAGACACCGCCGCTTCGATTTTCAGGGCTTTCTCGTAGGGATTGAGATAATACATGCCTGGCTGGAGCACCTGCCGCTGGATGCCCTGAAGATCATCCTTGGCATTAACCAAAACAGTTCCTTCAGGTGGAATCCTGCCGACCTTCTTGGTGATGATCCCGATCTGCCCTTTCTCAATCCTAGCCGCCGGGACAATTTCGTTCTTATACTCCTTGGGGTTGATATAGTAGGTACCGGGCTGGAGTGTTTCACGAATAATGCCCCGAAAGCCCTTTTTTTTGGACACCAGAACAGTCCCCTGCGGCGGCTCATCGCCGTGGAGCCGGGTCAGCACGCCGAGGCTGCCCTCCGGGATGCTGATCGCCGGATATTGCTTGACCTCTAAATAGGCTGTGTTAATCGGATAATCTCCGGGCTTGAGAATTTCCAACCGAGGCCCTTTCTGGCCCATTTTAAATTTTTTGATCTTCTTGCCGTCTTCAGTAATTTCTTCATAGGTGTCCGAGTCAGCCAAGATTTGACCGGGCCGCATGGTATAACCGTCTTTGGCATTGACCACGCCGATCATACCGGTCGAAATTTTGATAAACGGCTCTTCTGTGATTGTGTATTTCCAGAGCGGTTCAAGCAGCCAGTAAAAGCGCATACCGGGCATCAGCACTTCACGCTGATAGCCCTGCTCACCGTCCTCAACGATAAATCGTTCTTGGACCGCCGGTTCACTGCCGAACTTGGAGAAGACAATGCCGACATGGCCCTCTTCGATGGAGACGAAACCGATCATCATATAGAGGAGGGATAGGAACAAGAGCACTCCGAGAGCCAGCGGGCGGTTCTTAGGTAGGCTGGTTCCTGTAATTTTGTCCACCGCCATTTGCACAACCTTTCTGAACGTGTCTTTTTCTTTCTGTGGTCGCCTCTGAATATCCATGCCTGTCTCCTTTTTTACCCTCTATGTCTTCAGCGGATTTCCGCTCTTTCCC
>CBDTVG010000442.1:0-2057 GCA_965363745.1 uncultured Candidatus Electrothrix sp.
ACGGTTATATCGCTGAATTGCAGGGTGCCGTCCTGCGGGTAAGCAGTGCCGTCTTCCAGCAGAAGTTTTACCGTATTCTGTTCCTCACGCCCCTCTTCAAGACCCTCCTTTCTCAAAGAAAGCATCTTGGTTGCCGCCTGCGGCACATTCGCATAAATGGGGTCCAATTGCTGAATGACGGACAGCGGAGTGGGTTGATAGGCGGTCACCACCGCTCCTTCGCTTACGTTGGAGATGCCGATACGCCCGGAAATCGGAGCAGTGACCTTGGTGTAGCCGAGGTTGATCCGAACGGTTTTCACTGCCGCCTCCGCCTGTCGAACCGCCGCCTTTGCCGCTGCGATGGCACTACCGCTACTCTCTACCCGCGCCTCTGCTGCCGCCAATTCGGCCTTGGCGACAACCGCTCCTGTCGCAGCCTGATCACGCTGGGCGGCGGAAACAATTTTTTGTTTAAACGACTTAGCATACCTTCTGCTGTCAGATTGAGCCAAGCTCAGTTTGGCTTTAACTCGACCGATATCAGCGCGAGTGACCTTGGCGGCGGATTCGGCTCGATCAACAGCCTTACGGGACGCTGATAAGCTGGCCTCGGCGCTGTCCAGCGCAGCCTGAAAGGAGGCAGGATCAATCTGATACAGAATATCTCCCGCCTCGACATCCGCCCCTTCGGTGAACAACCGTTTTTGAATAATGCCGCTGACCTGGGGTCGGATCTCCGCTGTGCGAAAAGCCGAGGTGCGACCCGGTAGCTCATCGGTCAGCACGACCTGTTGTGGTTGCATGGTGATAAAGGATACCGCCGGTGCGGGCCGCTTGGGAGGAGCCGCTCCCCGCTCTTGGTCACAACCGGTCAAGGGTAACGCTACCGCCAGGAGAATACTCCACCTGAACAGGGGAGAAATGATGTATTTTTTCATAGTTATTCCAAATTACAAGATAAAGATGTAGATACGGATAATACAGACCGACGGACACAACTGTCAAATAAAAAAACATAACCGCTTACTCAGCGATCAACCCAAGGCGACATCAAGGACCATCATGACTGAAAAACCGACCATCGTCGCCATGGTGACGACATCAATGTTCGCCTCAACCCGTTGTGATTCCGGGATCAATTCTTCCACAACAACAAAGATCATGGCACCGGCCGCGAAACAAAGCGCATAAGGGAGGATATGCTGCATTTTCAAAACAAAGAAAGCACCAAGCACACCAGCGACAGGCTCAACAATACCGGATGCCTGTCCCATAAAAAAACTTTTCCATTTACTCATCCCCTCTCTTCTCAAGGGCAGGGAAACAACCGCGCTCTCTGGGAAATTTTGGATGCCGATACCAATCGCCAAAGCGACTGCGCCCCCGATGGTAGCGGCTGGAAGACCTGCGGCCACCGCCCCGAAGGCCACCCCGACCGCCAAGCCTTCAGGAATATTGTGCAGTGTTATGGCGAGAACCAGCAACGTGCTTCGTTGCCAGGAAGTCTTTATGCCCTCACTTTCTTTCATATCAAGGCCGGAATGAAGGTGCGGCAAAAGATAATCAACCAGCCTCATAAACAGGCCGCCTCCCATAAAACCGATGACTGCGGTCAACCAAGGCGTATGCCCGAGTTGTTCAGCCATCTCCAATCCGGGTGCGAGGAGAGACCAAAAACTTGCGGCGATCATCACTCCGGCGGCAAAGCCGAGCATTGAGTCCATAAATTTCTGATTCACTGTTTTGGTGAAAAATACCACCGTCGCTCCCGCCGCCGTGAGAGCCCAGGTAAAAAGGGTTGCCACAAACGCCTGCATAACCGGGTTCAATTGTTGGATAAGCTCAATCATGGTGCAACCTTTTAAAAATAATCTTTTTTTGACGAACCGGGATACGTAAAGCCCGGTGCCCTCTATTTTATTTGAAGCAGAATACTCGTCGGGCAATTATCATTGACAAAGCAAAAAATTCTGGCCTCTAAATTTGCATAATCCGGGTTAAATGTACCACGGCGAAAATAATAATCATCAGCCTCTTCTATATTCTTTTCACCAAAAACGTACTTGGAAGTATTG
>CBDTVG010000443.1:0-2045 GCA_965363745.1 uncultured Candidatus Electrothrix sp.
TTCAAACCGCATCTCAATTTGGCCGACCCCGGCCTGAAGCGGATATTATGGCTGATGCTGCCCGCCACCATCGGCCTGTCAGCCACTCAGATCAATATTTTTATCAACACCAATTTCGCCTCAAGCTGTATGGAAGGATCTGTTTCCTGGCTCAATTACGCCTTCCGCATGGTGCAATTACCCATCGGGGTTTTCGGGGTGGCCTTTTCCATCGCCGCCATGCCAGTACTGGCCCGTCATGCGGCAGAGCAAGATCTGAACGGCCTGCGCAAGACCTTTTCCTCGTCTCTGATTATGGTGTTCAGTCTCACCATCCCGGCCACAGTCGGGCTTATCCTGCTGGCCGAGCCTATTATTCGACTCATTTTTGAGCATGGGGCTTTTACCGCCGTTGATACCGAGCGAACGGCCCAGGCCCTGATTTGTTATGCCTACGGTTTGTTCGCCTATTCAGCGGTCAAAATTATGGTGCCGGTCTTTTACGCCTTAAAGGATACCAAGTATCCGGTTATCGCTTCTTTTATTGCGGTCACCGCCAATGTGATTTTTATCAGCCTGACCATTGATAGCTTCAGCTTCAAAGCAATCGCCCTGTCCACTTCTTGCTCAATGGGGCTGAACTTTTTTTTCCTCGGAACAGTGTTGTACCAAAAGTTGACCGGTTTTTCCTTGCTTCATTTGGGGAAGGGGATGCTGAAAATTTTGCTGGCGAGCGCGGCTATGGGATTGGGAGTGGCAAAGTTGAATATTCTGTTCGATCCGCTGCTGCGGGGCTCCATTCCTTTACAGCTGGTCGGGGTGTTCTCGGTGATCGGTTTCGCCGCCCTGATGTACGGGGCTGTTCTGCACCTGCTCAAGTTGCCGGAGTTTGACGAGATCACCGGCAAGATTCGGCAACGCTTTAGTAGGTAGCTGATCTTGCCGGTGCAACGCTCAAATAACCCGCACCGCCCCCTTGTCCGCTGAAGCGGCAAAACGGGCATAGACCTGCAAAGCCTTAGAAATTTTCCTGTTACGATCCGGGGTAAAGGCATCCGCTCCTCGTGCTTCCTCTGCCTGTCTGCGTTGCGCAAGTTCCTCTGGACTAATCTCCAAGCTGATGCTCCGCTCTGGGATATTTATATCAATAGGATCGCCGTTGCGTACCAGGGCTATGGCTCCGCCCCCTGCCGCTTCCGGGGAGACATGGCCGATGGAAAGACCAGAGGTGCCCCCGGAAAAGCGTCCGTCCGTAACTAAGGCGCATTCCGCACCGAGGTGGATGGACTTGAGGTAGGAGGTGGGATAGAGCATTTCCTGCATACCCGGCCCGCCTTTGGGGCCTTCGTAGAGGATAAAGACCACGTCACCCGCCTTGATCTCCCCGTTTAAAATGCCTGCACAGGATGCCTCCTGAGATTGATACACCTTGGCTGTACCCTGAAAATGGAGGATGGAAGGATCAACCCCGGCTGTCTTGACGATACAGCCGTTTTCGGCAATATTACCGTAGAGAACAGCCAGGCCGCCGTCCTTGGAATAGGCATGGGCCGCATCCCGGATGCAGCCTTTTTTCCGA
This sequence comes from uncultured Candidatus Electrothrix sp., assembly GCA_965363745.1. GTDB lineage: Bacteria > Desulfobacterota > Desulfobulbia > Desulfobulbales > Desulfobulbaceae > Electrothrix. Next base: position 1,559 of record CBDTVG010000443.1, read on the forward strand.
TCTGTATCCAAGGAGTCGTACATGGTGCTTTGGGAACCCATAACCAAATTACGCCCCTTGCCCGCCGGAGCGCTGGCATACAGGTTGCGAGCCGCATCAATCGCCGTGCTTCCCGCTATATCAAATTGCTCCAAGGCCTGCGCTAAGGTCAGCCCGTCCGCCCTGCTCACCGAGGTATCCAGCAACCCCGCCCGATCCAGTTCACCGAGGATGCCCAAAATACCACCCGCCCGATTGACATCTTCAACATGGTACGGAGAGGACGGAGCCACCTTGCAGAGATTGGGCACTTTGCGGGAAAGCGCATCAATATCCTCCATGCTGAAATCCACTTCGGCCTCATGAGCGATAGCCAGAATATGAAGCACCGTGTTGGTGGAGCCGCCCATAGCGATATCCAGGGCCATGGCATTTTGAAAGGTCGCCTTGGTAGCTATGGAACGGGGCAGTACGGAAGCGTCTTCCTTGCCGTACCAGGCCTCGCACA
>CBDTVG010000444.1:0-2044 GCA_965363745.1 uncultured Candidatus Electrothrix sp.
TTATAACGCAGACCGGCGGTCAGCCGATGTTCCGCCTGACTGTCCTGGGCCTTTTCACCGGCAGGTTCGTCACCCTGATTGTTAAATTTCTGCCAAGCATAGGTCAGGTAAAAAGACAATTTGTCGGTCAGATGGCCGTCTAACTCCAGCTCCAGTCCATGCCGTTGCATCTCCTCTAAGTTGAGCTTGTAGTCCGAGTAGGCCAAGGTTTTGTATTTGGGACTGCCGTATTTATCAAAGGAACTGTTGGTGGCGATGTAGTCCTCAATGGCATAAAAGGAATAATTTGCCTTCAGGTTAATATTCCGCCAGAGACGATGCATAAATACGAGGTCGTAACCCATACCGTGTTCCGGTTCCAGCCAGGCACCAGCTGGTTTTCCTTGCGGATTGTAATCACCGTGGTAGTCGGGCGCATGCCAGATTTTGCTGACCCCGGCGGAAAGCGAGGTATTGCGGAACCAAGGGGACAGGCTGTCCATTTTCCAGGTTAAAAAGGATTTGGGAATTAATTCGCCCCAGTTCCGTTCGATTATCGCTTCTCGTCCTGATATATACGTAGCGTCTGTTCCCCAATTATCCACCCAGATGGTGACATCCTCATAACGTGCGCCAAGGCGTAAATCAAGATTTGGCAGAATTGCCCATTGATGCTGGGCATAAAATCCTTTTTTGTTGATCCGCTCTGTCTTTTCGTGATCCACGATACCGTTATCATACATCTGGGCCAGATCCGCACCGAACGTAGTGACGTGAGCATCGTTCCACGTCACCTCATCCTCCAATTTGCCGCCGTGCTGCCACCACTCGGTCAACCAGGGCGTGATGGTTGCATCCCCTTTTTTTACATAATAGGCCCGGTCTCGATCCTCCTTACCGATATAGGCATTCAGCGTCAGTTGGCCTATAAGGGACGGTTTTTCAACATGCAACCGAAAATTATGCGCATCTTTGTTCCAAGTTGGTTTCTGCCAAGGCTGAAAAGAGGCATTTTTATACACGGGGTAGGAATCATCAAAGTCCTGACTGCCGTCCAAGGCCGTGCCCGGATTTTTTACCGGAATTGTCCTGTCCGCCCAAGTGTAGGAGCCACTGACCGTCACTACGCCGTCATCAGGCAGCAGATAGCCGAAACGGGTAAAAAAGGTGTCAATATCCGCTTCGTGATTGCGCAGATAGCCGTCAGACGAGTTTTTCTGATAAGCAACGTCGTAGGTAAAATTGTCCACTCCGCCTTCCAGAGTAAGGTTTTGTTTCTGGGTATTGTAGGAGCGGTAGCTGGTGGACAGGCTGATATCCGGCTTCAAGCTGTCCCGCCGCTCCGGTCTTTTAGTCACCATATTCAGCACGCCGCCGATACTTTTGGCATCATACAGGGCTGAATGCGGGCCGGGGAGAATTTCAATTTCATCGACCAGAAAAGTGGGCAACATTGCATAGTCAACAATGTGGGAACTCTTGCGCCCTCCGGTTTTCTGCACAGTCAAGCCGTCAATGGAGGTGACAAAACGTTTGCTGCTGAATCCTCGCAGGGTGATGCTGTCATCATCAGGAACCAAGTCGGATTCCGCTCTGGAATCCACAATGGTATGGTGCTTAAGCAGCTCGTCCACCGTGCCCGGCGCACCTATACCTGCGAACTTATCCGGCTGGATGATCGTATCCGTGGGAGTCATTATGATACCTTGAGCACCGCTCGGCGCAGTAATTACCACCTCTTCCATCTCTCTGACAGCTCTCGGCTCCAGCTCCGACTGATTTTCGGTAGCTGAAGCCGAAGTCACAATGCCGGTCAGCAACAGAGCCAGCCCGGTCCAATGAATTTTTTGCTTCACCTTTATCATTCTTCTTTCCTTTTTATATCCTATTTTCTTGTTGTATGTTCAAGTATTTCCTGACTGACCGCTGTGTTCAGCCGAACTATATGGCCCATCTCATCTTGGGCGATCAGCTTCCAGCGGCCCGGCGCATCCGGTCGAAAACAGAAATAACCGTTCCGATCAGTGCGGCCTTTCTGGAAAGGCAGTTTGGCATCAGGGGCAAA
>CBDTVG010000445.1:0-2041 GCA_965363745.1 uncultured Candidatus Electrothrix sp.
ACCATGACAATGGTGCGGGGATCAATTCCCATATCCATAGCGGCCCCGGTGAGCCAGGTCGACAGGGACAACACCAAGGTCAGCAGGGTCATCTCTGCGGAAAATAACCTGCCTCTGAATCTGTCCTCAACACGACGATGTAACAGGGTTGTGCTGAACACCCATTGCACGGACCCGCCGAAATGTCCCAAGAAGACCCACACCGCCGCGAACAGTATATTCGGAGCCTGACTGAACAGCAGATAGGCTCCGCAGGAAAGAAAAAAAGTCCAGCCAATAGCCTGCCGCATAGCCGTGACACCATCGCCGAACAAACGCCAAACAATAATAGGGCCGAGTGCCGCGCCGAGACCGCGCATGGAAAATAAAATTCCGCTCAGCCCGCCGTTTCCGCTGCCAGTGCCCTGCGCAAAAACTTGTTCTCCAAAGACAGCAAGCATGACCAAGATACCGCCGGATAAAGCCCAGCCGCTCTTGACCATGAGCAAAGCGATAACTTTCGGTCTTTCCTTTATATAAATGAATCCTTCCCGTAAATCATGCCAGCCTGAGATTCGGCGGAGAGAAAAATCAGTCGACGGTTTTTCCTCTCTGTGCGGCAGAACAACGAAAAACATGATAGTTGCGGAAATAATAAAACTGAGGCTGTCAGCCAGAACAGCGGCCTGCCAGCCGAAAGCTGCCGTGAAAAATCCTCCTAAGGCCGCGCCGAAGGCCAGCATAACCGACCAGGACGCACCGGACAGGCCGTTGACAAGGCTCAGCTCTTCTTTTGAACAAAGGTTGGGCACGGAAGCCTGACGGGCCGGATGACAAAAGGTCCAGATGGATTCCTGGACAAAGGCCAGCAAATAAACCAACCAGACATGTTCTGTGTCCCGAACCAGCAGAAAGGCGAGCACCAAAACAGCCCGCGTTAGATCGCAGATCAGCAAAATTGTTTTACGGCTGAACCTGTCTGCGACAACTCCGGCCACCGGGCCGAGAATCGCCGGGGGTAAATGCTTGGCGATCAAAAACCAACTCACCGCCCGGCCTGAACCGGTAAGCTCGTTTAAAAGAACAAAAATCGCAATATAATTGAACCAGTCACCGATTTGGCTGATACAGCTAGAGATCCAATAACGACGATAGTTGCTGTTGCGCCGGAGCAAAAGCACATAGGAGGAAAAATGCCCCGCCGCATACGACGGTTGAGAGGTCGGCTCGGAATTATTTTTCGCCTGCATATTCTTCTCCGCGCCCGCTCGACAGTCGTGAATTATGAACAACAACCTGCTGGATATTTGTCACAAATAGGGCGTTGACGGTTTTGATCAGAAAAAAGAACACCAGCAAAGGCAGAAAGATAACCTGGATCAAAAGGATTCCGACATAGAGAAAGGTGAGCCGGAGGAGGTTCTCGACCATATCGCCCATATTCCTGCCAGCGACCACCAAGGTGTCTTGAAATTCTCCTGATTTCCGTTTGAGAAAAGCGGCTGTTCCGAAAAAGCCTTTTACAGGCATAGAAAAATCTTTCAACTTGTCAAGGTCGGCGGAACTAGCTGCCAACTTCATATTGACCTCTTCAATTTGTTCGTTAAAAAAATGCTCCGTGATAAACGCGTTGATCATAGATGATACTGGAAGACAAAAGCGGGCGATCATAATAAGCAGAGCGAAGCGCATCATATTATTCTGCAAAAATTCCATGCGCTGACCGCTGAACCATACCAGCACAGAGAGAATGAGCAAAAAAATTGCGAACACGGGCGGCGCGAGCGAGATGCCGATTTCGTAAGCCAGCTTCTGCACTCCAAGAGAGGTTATCGCCGTCACCAGCACATCAGACAGCCGCTCGGTCATATCATCAACCGGATCAAGAGCCTGCCCCAAAGCCAGAGAGATGCCAATCCCGGCGGGTTCCAGATGCAGACTTGAATCTTTGATAATGGAAACAGAAGCGTTGATTACCCGGCAGGTCGCATAGGACAGACCTCCCTTGGTTATCGCTTCCCGGAAATAGGTGTCTGTCGCGCTGTCCAGAAGCGGAAGCTTC
>CBDTVG010000446.1:0-1993 GCA_965363745.1 uncultured Candidatus Electrothrix sp.
GCTTACAGCGACAACTGTAAATTTTCTTGTCAGGGAAAAAATAAAGAGAAAGGTGGATGTAATGAAAGTTGACGTTGAAGGAGCTGAGGCACTAGTGTTTCAGGGGGCGACGGGAACTTTAATTCAGAAAGATTCTCCCCTGATAGTTTTTGAGTTTTGCGACTGGGCTGAAAAAAGAATGCCCGGCGTGGTAGTTGGTGACGCACAACGGTTCTTGATGAAGCACGGATACAGTATTTATATTCTGAAGGCTGACGGAAAATTAGGAGAAAAGTTGAAAACCCCAATACTGAATGGCTTCGCAATGCTGGTCGGGATTCCCAATGATAATTGAGAAGATTATAACGGTTACCGTTCCACCTCGGATTTTTTGAATTCATACATAATATGAAACTGCGCCATCTGCGAATTTAGACCGATTAGAAGACTATAAAAAAATAAGGAGCAATTATGCCCGGTTTTGAAGTATTCGGAGAAGAAGAAAAACAACAGGCCCTGGAGGTATTTGATACCGGTGTCCTGTTTCGCTACGAGTTCGGTGAGCAACGCAAAGGCGTGTACAAGGTGCGTGAGTTTGAGCAGGCTTTTGCCAAATACACCGGTGCCGCCCATGCCCAGGCTGTGACCTCCGGCACAGCCGCGCTCAAGGTGGCCTTGATCGCCCTCGGTGTCGGCATCGGCGATGAGGTCATCACTCAGGGATTCACCTTTGTCGCCACTTGGGAGGCCATTTTTGATGTCGGAGCCATACCGGTTTTTACCGAGGTGGATCAGACCCTGAACATGGATCCTTCGGATTTGGCAAAGAAAATCACCAAAAAAACCAAGGCGATTATCCCGGTGCATATGCTGGGTGCTCCGGCCAGGATCAAAGAGATCAAGGCCATTGCTGATAAGCACGGTATTCCGGTTTTGGAAGATACAGCCCAGGCAACTGGGGCACGGCTGGACGGCCAGCATCTTGGCACCTTCGGCCATTGCGGCACCTTTTCCTTTGACTCGGTCAAAACCATGACCACCGGTGAAGGCGGGATGGTGATCAGTAACGATCAGGAGTTATGGCGGAACTGTTCAGAATATCATGATCACGGCCATGACCATGCGGTTAATTCCGGCGGACGCGGCGGGGAAGGACGACGGTTCATCGGCTTCAACTATCGGATGATGGAGTTGCAAGGAGCCATAGGCCTTGCCCAATTGGCAAAGTTGGACGGCATGATCGCCTCCCAGCAGAAAAACAAGGCGATTCTCAAAGAGGCGGCATCTAAGATCGCCGGGGTCAGCTTTCGGGAAATTTTAGACGAGCAGGGCGACTCAGCCACCTTTTTTGCCTTTATGCTGCCGGATAAGGAACAGGCAACCAAGGTCAATCAGGTATTGCGGGACAATAAGGCCGGGGCCATAAATTTTGGGGAAAACACTTGGCATTTTTATCCGGCCTGGGAGCACCTGCTCAACGGCAAGACCCTCTGTCATAACGGCTGGCCCTTTGATGCCCATTCCAAACGCCGATTTATCTACGATCCCGAAGCCCTGCCCGCATCCTGCGAGCTGATGAGCCGGACGCTGGTCTACCAAGTACCGGTGAATCTGGGTGATACGCAACGGGATACGCTACTAGCGGCCTTGGCCAAGGCGGCAGAGTTGTAGAAAAAGGAAAAAAACGAAACCGTTTTTGAGCTGGTCCATTATGCCGTACTTCTGTATCTTTTACATGCAGGGTGCTGTGTAGGGGCGAACCTATGTGTTCGCCCGGTTATGTCGGGCACCCTATTATACCGGGCAGACACGCAGGTCTGCCCCTACCATCCCGCACAGAAAATGGGGATCTTATTTGTTGAAAAATGCCTTACTCCCGCAAGGAGATGATCTCCCATCCTCTTTGCCAAGCTACATCGGCCAGCTTTTCATCAGGATCAACAGCAATGGCTGTTTCCACTTTTTCCATTAAGGGCAGATCGTTGATAGAGTCACTGTAAAAGCGGCTGCCCTT
>CBDTVG010000447.1:0-1993 GCA_965363745.1 uncultured Candidatus Electrothrix sp.
AGGGAGAGGCCAAGGCGATCGGTGTCGTCAAACTGCCGTCCGTCAAACAAGGCAATCTGCTGGATGTGCTGACAGCGGAAATGCAGTTAATCCTTATTGACTTGCAGACGGAACCCTTTTTGGCCTTAGCCCCAAAAAACGCCAGCATCCCGAAAGGGCAAGGGAAACTGTCCGCCGATCTTACGGTGAAAAGCACAGAGGGAGGCGGTTTGACAGTGCGCGGGCCAATCACCCTAGCCGATGTTGACCTGACCGGCGGTTTTTTTGCCGAGGATCATCCTCGTGTTGATCAGCTCGCCTTGGAACTGGACCTGCAACGGGACACTCTGAAAAACTGGTTCATTCCTGAACTGAAAATGATTTCTGATTTCGGCACCTTGGATTTGCAATCCGGCGAGGGTGATCAAGGAATTCAGATCAAGGGCGCGGGAAAAATTGATCTCCCCGTGTTGCTCACTCAATTTCCGCATCTTCTTAAGGTACAGGAAGATCTGCGACTTGAAAGCGGTTTAGTGACAATCACGGTGGATTTGAGCAAGGAACAGGAAATTTTGCATGTTGTCGCAGATGCGGTTGTCGAGGATCTCGCTGGTCGGCAGAATCAGCAACCCTTTTCTTGGGACAGCCTCTTGAGCCTGAGTTTTAACGGCAGCATGATCGGGAACGAACCGGAGGTGAAAAAGCTCTCTCTTAAGGCTTCATTTCTTGATATAGAAGGCAAAGGAAATCTCAATACATTTTCACTGAACGGTTCAGCGGATCTTGATCAGGCCGTGCGTGAGATCAGCAGAATTATTCAGTTTGACTGGGATATGGGCGGCAAACTGAAGTTGGCTTTGGATTCAGAAAAACAACCGGGAAAAAACGGGGAAGATCGCTACGCCGTCAGCACCAGAATTGATATTGCGGATTGCCAGTTCACCCGGCAAGGTAAGACCTTGCTACCCGCACACCGGATACTTTTCAACGGTAAACTACATACCCCGGCGCATTTTCCAAAAGCAAAGGCGGACGCTGTGGATTTGACCTTTGATATCTCTTCTTGGGCCGGTGAAATCAGCGGTTCCGTGGATGGTCTTTATCGTGAACAGGGGCATGTTATGGCCCATTATCAAGTGAGCTGGGATCTTCTGTTGGCGAGAGTCACCGAGCTGCTGCATAACTATGAGCTTATAGAGCAGCAAACCAGTGTAGCCGGTTCGATGAAACTGCGGGCATCAGGTTATACGGAAAAAGACAGGCTGGTGTTGACTGAGCTTGACACCCGGGTGAAGGATTTTATTCTTTATCGTCAGGGGAAAATTTTTCAGGAACCTGATCTGCATCTTTTCACCTCCAAACCGACAGTAGCTTCAAAGATGGAAAACGCTGTACGACCGCTTGAAGAGGCAGACAGTAAAGATATTTTTTTTGCCGAAGGAGGTGGGTATAACCTGATTGACACCCTAAAGCATCGTCTTGTCCTGCGTGATTTGTCTCTGATCTCCGGTTTTGCTGATATCAAGGCTGACCGAATTTTTTTAGAAGACTGGAAACATAAGCCCGCTCCGGCTGTGAAAGAATTGCGGGTCAGCGGCCGCTCGAATTTGGAAAAATTGGCAATTTTGTTACAACAGTTGGGAATGATACAACCTGAACAAAAATTCGGCGGCGATGCTGTTTTCGCCCTTGATCTGACGGGAAAAAAGGACGAGGTTGAAATAGCTGGCAAAACGGGCGGGGGGAATAGCGGTACGATAAAGCTTGATTTAAAGCAATTCACCTACAGCGTAGACGACACAAGAAAAGGGAGAAAGGAGAAAGAACAACTCCTTGTTGAACGGCAGAAGCTGGTGTTCAGAAGCCATCTGCATGGAGACCTGATGGCCGGAGATCTCCAGTTCACCACCTTTGATGTTGAATCTGCGCCCTTGAGCATGCAGTCTGGCGGGGAGTTGCATCTCAGCGGTAAAAAACGGTATTTTTCTCTTGACGGTCACGCCACCCCAGATCT
>CBDTVG010000448.1:0-1973 GCA_965363745.1 uncultured Candidatus Electrothrix sp.
GGGTGAGCAGACCGGGATCGCCAGGACCTGCGCCGACGAGATAGACTTTGCCTTTTTTGGAAATATCGTTCATAGGTTACTGTTGTTTTTTTATATTATATTGAAGCTGTGGCTATGTGCCGAACCTAATCGATTTGTTTGAGCTAAATTACCGGAGGAAACAATCGCTCTTACAGCTTTAATCAAGACATTGAAGCTGTAAGAGCGATTGTCTTCCAGATTCAAACATCTACCAATTGCCCGCGAACCGGAAACCTTCTGATAGCTCTTCTTGGTGAGTATTGTTAGTTCACGGGCCGGATTGGGCAGGTTGTCCGGCTGACGAAATTTTCGCTGATTCTGCCGTTTCGCCAGTCCGTTCATTGCCAGTCCTTTTTCCACCGCTTGCAGATCGCCGAGATAAAAACTCTCCAATTCATGGCAGGCGATTCGTACAATCGCATCCGGTCGCTTGGCCTCCCTGCATTTTTCCCGCAGATTTTTCTTAATCTTGCGGCAGTCTCCAGCATCTTGATCACGCAGGACAATAAACCGAGAATTGGGAATCTGCCACAATTTCAGTTTACGGAACAGCTGTTTCTCCAGATCCTGTTTGCCTTCAAAAACAATGAAGCGAGGCACGATGTGTTCCGGAAGCATTTTTGGCAGAATTCCCTGCAACATTTCTTTTGCTGACAATTCTTCCAAGAAAAAGACCAAGGTTATCATATGGGATCAGCACCTTCAAAAAAGCCCTGCTTCCACAGATAGCCCATTTTGTCACCGTCGTTCATGTAGGCTGTTATTTGCTCATCATCCTCAGCCCGCCTGACCTTGGTATAGCCATTTTCCTTAACCAACCAAAAAACTTCATCAAGCTCGGCAGCATTCAGAAAATCAGGCGAATGAGTGGAGACAAAAACCTGTCCGCCTCGGTTCGCATAGGAACGGAATTCTTCAGCCAGCTCTAAAAACAGGGTCGGATAGAGCTGATTCTCCGGCTCCTCAACGCAGAGCAACGGATGCGGAACAGGATCATAGAGCAGAATCAGATAGGCAAACATTTTGATGGTGCCGTCAGAGACGTATTTGTCAATAAACGGATCTTTAAACGAGCCGTCCTGAAATTTAAGCAACAAACGATTATCCGCTGTTGCCTCCGGCTCAATAGTGCCGATACCAGGCACCCGATCCTGCATACTGTTAATTATATGATCGAATTCTTTCCTATGATTGTCGTACAGATGCTTTGCGACCAGCTGGAGATTATCGCCGGAAACAGAGAGATGCTCCGCATACCCGTTGTCATCCTTGCTTCCTCGGGCAAGATTGATATGGAAGTCGGATACGTGCCAGTTTTCCAGCATTTGATGTAATGCTGTTATTTCTTTGAAACGCTGAATATGACCGAAGGCTCTTACAGCCAGTGTATCCGAGCCGTCCAATTCAAACTGGCCTTCTTCCCATATTGACTTATCTTTACCTGTTGTGGAATTTTTCTCAACAGCAACATAGCCAGCACCCCGTTGAAAATAAAAAATGTTGTGATCAGGTGAGTCAGAAGCCTCTCGTTCGTAACGTAGGATTTCCCGTTTAACAATATATTCTCCGTTCTCCTCCGATATTTCGAGGAGATACGTAACAAGACGTTCGCTATCGCTGATATTGAGACGAAACTGCAACTCAATAGAAATTGTCTGATCAGACCTGCCCCGACTGACGACTTCATTAAATCCACCCCTGCTGCGCAGAGCACGCGATACGTTGTAGGCGAGACAATCCTTCAAAAAGCCGAATACGTCAAACAAGGTTGTCTTACCAGCACCGTTCGCCCCCACAACAATGCAGAAAGATGGGATGTCCCGTAGCTCAACATCCTCAAAGGCCTTGAAATTTTTCAGGCGAATCGTTTCAATCTTCATTGTTTTCAGTGGTTTTTTTGTAAAGCAGACAGGATTCAGTTGATCTCGTTCGCATACACCTCGTCGAGGATA
>CBDTVG010000449.1:0-1946 GCA_965363745.1 uncultured Candidatus Electrothrix sp.
CCCCCACACTCGCTTAGCAGGCGAGCACCATCGGCCAGCTCGGTCATCTCTCCTATATCTTGAACAGCATGTTATGTCTACATTGGCGGAGGAAGTAGGATTCGAACCCACGGTACTTTCGTACAACGGTTTTCAAGACCGCCGCCTTCAACCACTCGGCCATTCCTCCTGACTCCACAATTTTTTTGTAGAGAGTGACGTTTTTATACCATTTATAATTTATCCTGTCAATATTCTCCTGCTATTGATTCAATATGAGCATAGATTCAAATATTTCCATAAAAAATCAAGATCTTGCTATGCAGGACCTTGCCTGCCTGTACGAAATTACCAAAAATCTCGCCGTCGAGGCTGACCTTCAGGAGAGTCTGAACAAGGTGGTCATGGTGTTGGCGGATATGAAAAAAATGGAAAATGGGACCGTGACTATTGTCAACCCGATAACCAGAGAACTGGAAATTGAGGTCGCCTGCGGGATCACAGCGACGGCCCGGAAAAAAGGAAGATATAAGCTGGGAAAAGGCATAACCGGTCGGGTTGTCTCCACCGGCGAACCGGTGATCGTGCCGCGGATCGGCGAAGAACCGTTATTCCTTAATCGAACCGGAATCCGGGACGATGAACAAAAAAAGAAAAGCTCCTTTATTTGTGTCCCCATAAAAGCCGCGTTTGAAAGCTCGACAGAAAGAACATTCGCTCAGGATACCCGCCCCCATGCGGAAAATATATCTATCGGAGCCCTGTCCATTGATCGGTTGTATGCAAAGGAATTTGGTCGGCAATCTGAGTTGGATCTTCGCTTTCTTATTATTGTCAGTGCCTTGATTGCTCAGGCTGTGCAAAGGGTTCAGGTGATCAACCGGGAAAAAGATGCGTTGCGCAAGGAAAATTTGCGGCTCAGACGGGAACTATCCGCCAAAAATCGGATTAATGATATTATAGGCAATTCCTCACGAATGCAGGAAATGTTTGAAATGGTGCATCGGGTCGCCGATTCCAACGCCACCGTCCTGTTGCGGGGGGAATCCGGCACCGGCAAATCCTTGGTCGCCAAGGCCTTGCACCATAATAATGCGGGCCGAGTGGAAAAACCATTCATTGTGGTCAACTGTTCAGCCCTGCCGGAAACTCTTTTGGAAAGCGAATTATTCGGTCATGAAAAAGGGGCTTTTACAGGGGCTGTGGAACGAAAAGCAGGTCGTTTTGAACAGGATGAAGGGGGTACTCTGTTTCTTGATGAAATAGGTGAAATAAGTACCGCCGTGCAGGTCAAGCTGCTTAATGTTATCCAGGAACGAACCTTTCAACGATTGGGGGGGGCAAAAATACTGAAAGCTGATATCCGGCTGGTGGCGGCCACCAATCGCGATCTTGAGGGGGCTGTGCGGGACGGCCTGTTTAGGGAAGATCTCTACTACAGGCTCAACGTGTTCCCTGTTTACCTGCCTCCCCTGCGAGAACGACGTACAGATATTCTGTTGCTTGCAGAATATTTTTTGGAAAAACACAGTAGGGAAAATAATAAAAAAATTGAACGTATTTCAACCTCAGCCATTGATTTGCTTATTAAATATCATTGGCCGGGTAATGTCCGTGAATTACAGAACTGTATGGAACGGGCTGTGCTTATCTGTGATTCCAACACGGTCACTTCCGTCCACCTGCCCCCCACCCTACAAAGTTCAGGAACTGTCGGCGGAGACAATCCTCTGTCCTTGGCCAATGCTGTGGAAAGCTTTGAACGGGATTTGATTATTGATGCTCTGAAACAGAGCAATGGCAATCAGACCAAGGCGGCGGCCCGGTTAGAGACAAGCTTACGAATCATTAATTATAAGATACATAATTATGGGGTTGATCCTAAGCAGTATAAAATAAAATAATGGACAGTTAGCAACATCACCAAGAATGACTGCCTCATTGTCCGACATCATGTTGAACGATGA
>CBDTVG010000450.1:0-1933 GCA_965363745.1 uncultured Candidatus Electrothrix sp.
CCACCTTGGCCCGTGGTTATGCGATTGCGAGAAAAAAATCCGGGCGACAGACTGTGATCACCGGGACGGAGCAGGTGCGTACCGGAGAAGTCATTGAGGTTGTTCTCCATCGGGGATGCTTGAAGTGTTCGGTCACGGAGGTGGAGAGGGTGCCGTAGGAGCGAACCTGTGTGTTCGCCCTGTTATTCTGGGAAGACACGTAGGTCTGTCCCTATAGGATGCGAATTTTCAGGGGCGGTGTAGGGGCGTATCCTTGTGTCCGGCCCTGTGTGTTCACCCTGTTATTCCGGGCAGACACGCAGGTCTGCCCCTGCAATCCCTTACCCGTTTGCGGACAGGGAACGAATAAACGGGCCGACCGCATCCGCCCCTTCCTGATCAACCAGCTTGATGGTCGCTGTGCCTATGACCGCCATATCCGCTTTTCCTTCCAACAGGGCGACATCCTCACGGTTGCCGATGCCGAAACCCACAGCCATCGGCAGATCCGTCGCCTGACGGCAGCGGGCGAAATATTCAGCAAGATTGTCGTCCATCTCCGTGTGCTTACCGGTGACTCCCTGACGGGCGACACAATAGACAAAACCGTTGCCCTGTCCGGCCACCTCAGCCATCCGCTCATCCGTTGAGGTCGGGGTGAAAAACATGATCGCCGCCATGTCACGCTCCACACTCAGACGGAGATACTCCTCTCCCTCTTCTGGGGGCAGATCGGGAATGATAAAGCCCTTCATACCGATTTCCGCTGAACGTTGAATAAAATCAGCGAGTCCGTAACGAAAGACGATATTATAATAGGTCATAAAGAGGAAATGCACCTGGGGGAATTCCTGCACCATCTCAGCGGCGAAGGCTATGCAGTCCTCAACTCGAATGCCTGTGGCCAAGGCCTTCTGGTTGGCCTTGAGGATCACCGGGCCGTCGGCCATGGGTTCAGAAAAAGGGATCTGCACTTCAATGCAGTCCACCCCGTTTTCCGCCATCTGCCGGATCACTTCTCGGTTGGTGTCCAAAGAGGGATAACCAAGAACGAGATGGGTCATCAGAAGGATGGGTTTCTGCTGGAGCCGTTGGCGTAGATCTTGCTGTAGATTCATCGTATTGTGTTTGTTTTTATTTCCCGGCGATACATTACCGGGCATGAATAAAGACATGAAAGGAAATCACGTTGTTTCGGTGTTTGTTTTGGTGTTGCGTATAATATGCAAAAATGTATTTATTGTCCAGTTATACATCGTTGTTGCGTAGTTTTGCCTGCGGTGACATCCCACGGGTTTTGCATAAAAAACGGCATGATAATTGCTTATAGAAACATCATAAGCGGCTTTAACGCTTTTCTTTTGCAAGGCTTTTTCTTTCAGCTCAAAATGCTTCATGTATAATATTCAAGCTCTTCCTTCGGAGTTTTTTGCGATTTCTTGACCACAAACCATCCGCCACATAGTATCAAAAAAGGCCCGCTGAAAGGCATCATCCTTGGCATAGAGCTTATACAGTTCCAGCTCCTTGCGGCGTTGGGCCGTCATAACGTCATGCAGGATTTTCTCAAAAGCCAGGGTGCTGTTTTGCCGATCCGGGTTATCAGCCACCTTGGTCTGAAAATCAGGATGAGCAAGAATATCTTGCTGCAAGGAGATAAAACGAACTTTCTGCTCCTCCGGGGTTGCATCCCAGCCCTGGAACCAGCGTTCATTAAAGGCATTAACAATCAGATCCAGGGGATCCTCTGCTGGATCTTCATGTACGCCCCGTGGATTTGGGTTGGCGGGCTCGACCTCGCTGGCAGCCTCGTCCAGCTCAATGGCCTGATTGAGCCGAGTGCGTTCCAGGCCATAGGTGGCCAGATCCACGGATTCCAGCAACTCGTCCAGCAAATCCTCTTCCTTATTCTGGATAATCAGCTTTGGGATGAGGAATTTGAGGAACCAAAAGA
>CBDTVG010000451.1:0-1926 GCA_965363745.1 uncultured Candidatus Electrothrix sp.
AGATAGCGCAAACGCCGCATCGTTTACCCAAATTTTTTGACTTCGAAGAAATAGAGATAAGTGTCATGACAATTTTAGGAAAAATCATAACAGGACTTGATACCTTGACCAAGTCAAAATCCACAATGTTTGCCATCAACAAAGGGATATCCAAATACGGCAGACTGTCCAGTCTTGATATCGACAAAACCAAGCGAAGAATATCCGCATCAGTTATTTTAAAAGGAGAAAAAATACCAACTGAAATAATAATTGAGGACTATGCAATAAAAAAGAAAAATTCATCAACAGAAATTGTTTTTAAGCATGCAACTTCAGACAAAGTATGGCTGGCTGCGATCCTGCGCGACTTCGTTATCGGCAAGCCCTTTGAGATCCCAGAGGGAAAGGGGAAATTTTTTGAAGATCTGCTTGGACTTCCATGATTAAATGAAATAAGTACGATGCTTTTCATGAAAACACAACTTGACAAGTTTTGAAAAATTAGTTAGCTTGCTAACAATATACCATCGCCGGAGGCGAAACTTGAAACTCGACCCATACGAAAGCATAGGCTTTCACTGCAACATCACCATGAAGGCATTTTTCAGCACCTTGGGGGATAAGCTCAAAGGCACCGGCATAAGTCCGAGCCAATTTCTGGCCTTGGCCAACCTCACCGCCTTTGGCCCTCTCTCGCAATCCGAGCTTGCCGATCACCTCGCCATTACCGGAGCAACCACAGCCCGACTCGTTGACCGGATGGAACGGGATGAGTGGGTCAGGCGGGAGCGTGACCCCAATGACCAGCGTATCAAGATGGTCATCCCCACTGAAAAAGCCGCCGGGATTTGGAAAGAGATCTCCCAAGCCGGACGGGAAGTCCTAGAGCAGGCCTATCAGGGGGTCACTCCCGAAGAACTTGATACAGTAAAACGAATCTTGAAACATATCCGTGAGAACCTGAACGGATAATTGAAAAAATTAACCTCTTACTATTTATGAAAAAAGGTGAGCCAGCATGAAGCAGATCAGAGACCGTATTGAACAAAATTTCACCTCAGCGGCCCGGATATTCTACCGCCATCGCTTTAAAACCCTGATCATTTTGGCCGTGTTCGCCAGCCTTCTGATCTCGCAGTTGCCCAAAATTACTGTAGATACCTCGACAGAAGGCTTTCTCCACGATAAAGATCCGGCCCTAAAGGCGTACAACGTTTTTCGGGATCAGTTCGGTCGTGACGAGCTGGCGATCATCGCTGTCCAGAGCAAGGACATTTTCGCCCCGAAATTCTTGGAAAAACTGAAAAAACTCCATGTCGAGCTGCGGGATACTGTCCCCTATTTAGACGACATCACCAGCCTGATCAACGCCCGCAACACCAGAGGTGACGGCGACCGACTGATCGTCGAGGATTTGATGGAGGACTGGCCCAAAACGTCTGAAGAGTTTGCGGATGTGAAACAGCGGGCCCTGAGCAATCCCATCTATAAAAATCAGCTAATCTCGGAAAAGGGCGACTTCACCGCAATTATTATTCAGACCCAGACCTACTCCTCCAAAGGGGAAGAGGCTGATGACGTGCTGGCCGGTTTTGAAGACGACACCGACATTACCGACATGGGGGATCAGGAAGAGCGGGAATACCTGACTGATGCGGAAAACAGTGAGGTAGTGCAGGCGATAACCCGCATTGTTGACTCCTACCACTCCCCGGATTTTGAAATTTATGTTGCCGGGGCTCCGGTGGTCACGGATTTTCTCAAAAAAGCCATGATGAAGGACATGGGGAATTTTTTGGGACTGGCAGTCCTAACTATCGCTTTGTTTCTCTTCTTAATGTTCCGACGAATTTCAGCGGTATTTCTGCCCTTGCTGGTGGTATTCCTCTCCCTGCTGTCCACCATCGGCCTGATGGCGTTCTGTGGCACACCCATCAAATTGCC
>CBDTVG010000452.1:0-1920 GCA_965363745.1 uncultured Candidatus Electrothrix sp.
TACCGTGGCAAGAGAAGCCGCAGAGGGATTTTTTGCACATCTCAGAGAGAAGTATGCCAACAAAACAGCAATCACCACCTTCGGACCCTACTCCCCAGGACAAGCAGTAACCATAAAAAGAGCCGGGATCCAGGGGATTTACCTTGGTGGGTGGGCCACCTCCGCAAAAGGGTCTGGCAAGGAAGACCCAGGCGCAGACCTGGCCTCTTATCCATTGAGTCAGGTTCCTGATGAGGCCGCCCCTGTTGTCAGAGCCTTGCTCACGGCCGACAGAAATCAAAAGTTCTTCCGTTCTAGAATGACTGAGAGTGAAAGAGAAAAGTCGCCTGTCTACGATTTTCGTCCATTCATTATCGCTGATGCCGATACCGGACACGGCGGAGATGCACATATCCGCAACCTGATACGACGCTTTGTTGAAGTCGGTGTCCCCGGCTATCATATTGAAGATCAGCGGCCGGGAACCAAAAAATGCGGCCACCAGGGCGGCAAGGTTTTGGTTTCAGTGGACGAACAGATAAAACGACTCAACACCGCCCGTTTTCAATTAGATATAATGCAGGTTCCGGGTATTATCGTGGCCCGTACCGATGCAGAAGCCGCTACCCTGCTCGAGAGTAATAACGATAGCCGGGATCATGCCTTTATTCTAGGTGCAACGAACCTGGATGTACCTCTCTATAAATTTTGTGCTTTGACCTTACTACGCATGTTTAACGCTGCCGGGCATAAGGATGTACTTGGTCATCTGCTATTTGATCTGGCTGAAGAACAGTATCAATTAGCCACCAATTGGTTCAAAGCTGCCGATATCTATGAAAAGCTCGAAACAATAATTTCAAAGAAAATATCAGATGATAGATTTGAATTAGACCATAACCTGGATGAGGCCATGAGTATTGTGGTGCTGGCCTGGGAGAGTGATGCCGGTATTAAAACCTTTCCTGAAGCTGTTGCAGAACAGCTGCAACTCCTTCAAGATGATGGTCAAGAAACCGAAATGACTGTTGATCAATGGATGGAGTATGCCATGGGTGTATCGCACTTTATGGCGAGGCAGAAGGCAAAGCAGATTGGTGCCAACATTAGCTGGGATTGGAATCGGCCTAGGACGACTGAGGGTTTCTTCCAGATACGGGGAGGCATCAATTACGCCATCGCTAAATCCTTGGCGGTTGCTCCCTTTGCCGACCTTATTTGGATGGAAACCAAAACGGCTCATTTACCTGAGGCTATTGAATTTGCAGAAGCCATCCATGCCGTTTATCCAGAAAAAATGCTCGCCTATAATCTTTCCCCTTCATTTAACTGGGACACGACCGGAATGAGTGATGAAGAGATGCGACAATTTCCACGTGAAATTGGGAAATTGGGATATGTGTTTAATTTCATTACCTACGGTGGGCATCAGGCCGACGGGATTGCAGGTGAGGAGCTTGCAACTGCTCTCGTGCAGGATGGTATGCTTGCCTTGGCAAGATTACAGCGAAAGCTGCGATTACTTGAATCTCCCTATACGACTCCGCAATCCCTGGTTGGTGGCCCCAGACTGGATGGGGCTCTGGCTGCATCATCGGGAAGAACAGCAACCACCAAGGCAATGGGTAAAGGATCCACTCAATTTCAACACCTGATCCAGACCGAACCACCGATTACACTTCTTGAAAGTTGGTTATCCAAGTGGGCTGAACTCCATAATGTTAACAATGAACTCAAAGCTCAACTGAAGCCGAAAAATTCAGGTTCAGACATATTGGAGCTTGCCGTTCTCGACAAAGCAGGCAAGCATGTCGCTGAGGTGATTTTTACAGTATTGCGTGATCGTGAAGATAAGATTTTTCTCTTTATCCGCGACCAGAGAACTCATGATACTGCTCTTCGCAGAAAGCGGCTTATGACCCTTCTTCAACTCTTTTTGAT
>CBDTVG010000453.1:0-1910 GCA_965363745.1 uncultured Candidatus Electrothrix sp.
CGCTTGATAGCAGGTGCTGAACGATCAGATTTATCAACGGTCACAGCGGCATCTGGCCTGTTGCCCTTATATCTTTTTTTGACGGGAGCAGCGGCCTTGGCCTTCCAGCTGTCCACAGAGCCGACCCCGCCGCTGGCTAATTTTTTTATTTGCGACTTTTCAGCGTGGATGGAAAACGAAGTGGTGGGTTCCATTGTCCGACGTTTTGATCTTGTTCGACGTTTTGATTTGGAATATCTGGATGTCGAATATTTTGAGAGCTTGACAGCAGGTGCTGAACGATCAATTTTATCAACGGTCACAGTGACATCTGGCCTGCTGTTCTTGTATCTTTTTCTGACGGGAGCGGCGACCTTGGCCTTCCAGCTGTCCACAGAGCCGATACCGACGCTGGCTGATTTTTTTATTTCCGACTTCGGCGAAGAGGAATTGAACCTTCGTTTCGTGGCGGAAGTATAAGAAGCGTGAGAAGTACCTTTGACACCGGAGGACAATACATAATTATTACTGTTCGCAGCGGCACCCGTCGATAGGACGAACGCAAGAAGAGAAAATGAAAGAAACGGTAAAATAAACGAAATACTTTTTTTTATCTTTTTCATGCAACATGATTGCCTCAATCGCAACCGATTGATATATTTTTGTTTAAGAGTTCCGCAAAACAAGTTGCAGAGACCGGAAAAATATTATGTTTATTTTGTACCACAGGAGCGGAATGTTTTACAAGGAAAAACATATTGTTGACAAGCGTTCCAGTTTTGTTTTACAAGTATACATGATTGTCGCTGATGCGATGTCTCTGTTTGCAACAGTTATTTATTTCGTTTCGCATGAAATTCAAGAATACTTTTTTGTTCGGTCGCCCATGTCCACAGTTCCATCATACTTCTGTTGAATGCGACATTCTTGACCTAACCACAATTTTCGCAACCACACCTAAAATATATGCGCCGTTTCTTCAGATTTATTTTTAAATCTCTTTTTTTTCTCCTTCTCCTCGGCCTACTGAGTACAGCCGGAGCGTTAGGATGGGTCTATTATTTAGTGACGGCGGTGCCTTGTCCAGAAATGGAACCTGAGCATATTGCGTCCATTCTCGGTCGGGAAAGTCCGGTTTATTATAGAGACGGTGAAGAAAAGATTGGCGTGCTGTTTCAGGATATTCATCGCCAGTATTTGAAATATGAACAAATTCCTGAAAAATTTATCAACGCTATTGTGGCGGCGGAAGATGACCGTTTTTTTCACCATTACGGTGTTGATTTTTATGGAATCGCCAGAGCGATGGTCGCCAATATTAAGGCGGGCCGCATTGTTCAGGGCGGTAGCACCATAACCCAGCAGACTGCGAAAAATTTATTTAAACGAGACTCCCGTAGCTATAAGGCGAAGCTCAAAGAAATGCTCTTCGCCCTGCGATTAGAGTATCGCTTTTCCAAGGAAAAAATTCTCGAATTCTACAGCAACCAATTTTATGTCAGCGGCAACGGACATGGCTTGGGAGTAGCCGCCCGTTACTATTTCAATAAAAAGCCCGATGAACTCAGCCTGCTGGAGACCGCATTTATCGCAGGTTCAGTTAAACAGCCTAATTATTACAATCCTTTTATCAAAAAAGATGAGGATTCTATCTTAAAGGCCCGGCTACGTGCTGAAAGACGGGCGGAGTATGTGCTGGACAACATGCGTAAACTCGGAATGATCAGTCAAGCGGAGTATGACACCGCCGACAAAAACGATATCATGTTCAACCGGGGTAAAACCAGCTTTGCCGTGAACACGATCATGGACATGGTCAAAGAGGGACTATCCTCCGAAGTCATCTCCGAAGCGTTGAGGCAACACGGCATCAATAATATTTCAACTTCCGGTGCCCGAATTATAAGTACGGTTGATCATGCGTTGCAGAC
>CBDTVG010000454.1:0-1907 GCA_965363745.1 uncultured Candidatus Electrothrix sp.
AATGCGGAGTGGGCCTTATCGCAAGCCCTGTATCTGATAAAAAAGAAATTTGATCATATTGCCGACGAATATATCAGAGATCGTTTTTCCGATATTGAATATGTGGTTAAATTGGTGTCGGAACAGTTGTCCGAACATGGTCAAAAGTTTCCTGCTGGCTTTTCGGAACCGGTTATTGTGGTCAGCGAAGATTTTTCTCCTGAAGACACCATCCGTATGCATACGGAAAAGGTGCTTGGCTTTCTCACTGAAAAAGGCGGAACAACCTCGCACACAGCTATTGTCGCCAGATCGCTGGGCCTGCCTGCCGTGGTGGGCGTGAAAAATATCACTGAACATTGCCACACCGGAGATACAGTGATTCTGGACGGGTATGATGGTCGTGTCTGCCTGTCGCCGACCATGGATCAGCAGAAGCTTTATCTGGAATACGACCGCCAGCACCGCGTTTTTTCCGATGAACTCAGCTGGTACACCCATCTGGCTTCGGAAACGGTTGACGGTCTGCGGGTTCGCCTGTCAGCTAATATTGAAATTCCAGACGAACTGGAAGCGGTGCTCCACTACGGGGCCGATGGCATAGGTCTTTTTCGTTCAGAATTCGCCTATTTTCAACAAAAACAATTACCCAAGGAAGACACCCTGTTCGCGGTATACCGGGATCTCCTCACCGCCCTCTCCCCTGAGCCTGTAACTATCCGCACCCTTGATGTGGGGGGAGACAAACTCGCCCTTCAGGTACCGGGTAGCGGTTTTCCAATCATCGATGAACGAAATCCGGCGCTGGGACTGCGTTCCATTCGTTTTTCCCTGCGTGAGCAACCCATCTTTGTCACCCAACTGCGGGCCATATTGCGGGCCTCCTCCTATGGACGCTTGCGCATCCTTTTCCCCCTGATCTCCTCGCTCAGTGAACTCAAACAGGTACGGGTTGTTTTGGACAAGGTCATGAAAGACTTGGCTCAGGAAGGCGTTCCATTTAATTCAGAGGTTGAAATCGGCATCATGATTGAAGTGCCCAGCGCCGTTATCATGGCGGACACCTTGGCTGCTGAAGTGGATTTCTTCAGCATCGGCACCAATGATCTTATTCAGTATTCGCTGGCCATTGATCGGGGAAATGAATATGTGGCCCAGATGTACGATCCCCTGCATCCAGCGGTTCTGCGTATGATCAGTCAGACCGTTAAAGCAGGTCATAATCAGGGAATTGAAGTTTCTCTCTGCGGTGAGATGGCCGGAGATGTATCCATCGCCCCGGTGCTCTTGGGACTCGGCCTTGACGAGCTGTCCATGCGACCCTCGGCGATTCCCCATGTGAAACGACTGTTGAGGAACTCCACCTCAGCTCAATTGACCAAATTGGCCAAGCAGATGTTGCAATGTGGAGACAGCAGTGAAATCAGGGGACTGCTTGATACCTATCTCTCTGATAACTGCTCGGAGCAATTTGCAAGACAATGAATGAACGTGACCTCATAGAGCATATATGCCAACTTGCGGATGCAAAAACCGACAGCCTCTTGCAGGGCATCGGTGACGACTGCGCAGTGATTAGAAAAGACAAAAAAGTCGTACAGTTGGTAACGATGGACACGTTGGTCGACTCGGTTCATTTTGACAGCAATCTCCACCCACCCCGCCTGCTGGGCCGTAAGGCCGTCGCCGTTAACGTCAGTGATATTACGGCAATGGGTGGAAAGCCGGTCTTTGTTCTCTTGTCCCTCGGTCTACCCGCTGATTTCAAGACGGAATGGGCGACGCAACTCAGTCAAGGGATTACCGAGGCCTGCCGTGAATACGGTTGCCTGCTGATCGGGGGCGATACGATATGCAGCCCGGAGAAAATAAGTCTGACCCTGACCGTGATCGGTGAAATGAACAGAGATCAGGTTTTGTATCGGCAT
>CBDTVG010000455.1:0-1887 GCA_965363745.1 uncultured Candidatus Electrothrix sp.
CCGTAACCTCGGTCAACGATGCGCCGACCGCTGAGGGACAAACTCTTTCAACCCCGGAAAACACCCCGGTTGATATTACCCTGGCCGCTACGGATCAGAATGGCGATGCACTGACCTATGCAGTAGTGATTCAGCCTGCGAACGGCACGCTGACCGGCAGTGCCCCAAATCTGGTTTACACTCCCAATGTCAGCTACAGCGGCAGCGATTTCTTTACCTTCAAAGCCAATGACGGCCAGGTTGACAGCGGCACTGCCACCGTAAATATCACTGTAACTTTAGTCATGGATCAACCCGTAGAGGCAACCTATTACCCTGAGGCCGTTATTATCACCACAGGAGTGTATGATTGGGGAACCTTGACAAGCTTTGTGTCTGCTGACAGCGACACGTATGATATTAATTCTGCTGCCGCTTCAGGCGGAAGGGCGACTGACTGGTATGCGGAGACCACAATTTCTGAATCTCCCGATAACGTCACACATATTAAGGTGACCCATATCGGTCAATATAGCAAAGCTGGCGTGTCTCAGGAATTTTATGTCTACAATTTCCAAGACAATTCTTGGGAACTCGTGAACAGTTCAGTTGTTGGCAACGAGGACGACGTGCATATTTCATATAGTATAGACTCTGAAATTGCTAAATATATCTCTTCGGAAGGTAAACTTCGCGCCCGGGTAAGAGGATTCAAATCGGTGAGTGGACTGTGGAGTTGGTCAAACGCTCTGCATTGGGAAATTTCAGGTGTTGCTACAGGAACGAACACTGGCCCATTTGCCTCCTTCGCTTCGATATGTACCAATCTGGATTGCGTTTTCACTGACCAAAGTACTGACAGCGATGGTGCTGTAACTGCCCGGAGTTGGGACTTCGGCGACGGTAGCAGTTCTTCTACTCAAAACCCGAACCACACCTATACCTCTGCTGGCATCTATACTGTAAGTCTTACCGTGACTGATAACGACGGCGTATCTGCAAGCGTTTCCCATGAGGTCAAGGTTACGGCCTCAACCGACCAACCCCTTGAGGCAGTCTTTGTATCCATTGCGGCGGAAGATGGTTGGGTGCGTGAAAGTAACGAGAGCAGTAATATTGGCGGTCGCAATGCCAGTGGTTCAAGTGGTTCAAAAGCAATCCGCTTTGGTGATGACTCAAGTAAACGACAGTATAAATCTATTTTATCCTTTGATACTTCAACAATTCCAGGCAATGCAGTTATCCTATCTGCCCAACTGAAGTTAACCCGCGGCGGCAACCGCGGCGGCAACCCATTCACCACCCATGGAACAGCCTATGTTGATATCAAGCACGGGTCATTTGGCGATAACCCCAGCTTGCAAAACAGCGATTTTCAGGCCTCAGCAGATGTTGATCAGGTCGGGATTATCACCAACCAAGGAGGGAGCGGAACAATGTATGTGGTCAGTTTAGATGTTTTGGCATTTAACCAGGTTAATCCAACAGGCCGCACCCAGTTCAGGCTCTATTTTTCAATTGACGATGACAATGATGGAGGAAATGATTATGCTGGCTTTTATCCGGCCAACAACAGCAATGCAGCTAGGCATCCACGGCTGATCGTGACGTACCAAAAATAAAAAGGGACTGCGCGGCCCCGGTGGGAGAAGCATTTCAAGTTCATTGGGCGTACATAAGCCCCCTGCTCTAGGCCGGAGCAGGGGGCAAGAATCGAAAAATAACACAACCTTTTATCTGGAGATTCATAATCAACAGGCAGTAGTCTGAATAAGCCCCTCTATTCCTCTTTCTGGAATCGCCCTGACGTATCATGGCATTATCAATAATTGTAACTATTTGCCTTTTAGGGCATACCCCAATGGCACGACCTTAAGCGGAGGACCATAGGATTTACACCGCTTGTCT
>CBDTVG010000456.1:0-1887 GCA_965363745.1 uncultured Candidatus Electrothrix sp.
TTACTCCCCACAGGAAACGAAAACAAGACAAAGTGTGGGGAATACGGTGGGGAATAAAAAACAGGGAGTTAAGCTATTTCGCCTAACTCCCTGATATATATGGTGCGCCAAGCAGGATTCGAACCTGCGACCTACGGCTTAGAAGGCCGTTGCTCTATCCGGCTGAGCTATTGGCGCAATTGGATAAGTCTCAATTTATTTCACCTATTATACAGTGAAACATCGAATAAATCAACTCTCATTTCGAGTGGCGTTTTCACAAAATTTACACGCCTCATCCTGCTCCCATACAGGGCCGGTAGCGGTATCGTGAACAATGATTCCCTTTTGCAAAAGATCTGTCCGCGCTTTATCTGCGGCAAGCCAGTCTCGGCGGCACCGCGCTTCTTCCCGTTGTTCTATTAGACGATTGATTTCTGGGGCTAGGACGCATTGCTCCAAACGCAGAAAACCAAGCACCCTGTTCATCCTGCGCAGGGTGCCGAAAATACTGTTTTTTTGTTCCAAATCAAGGGTGCCCGCATATAAAATTGGATTCACTTTTTTGATGAATTCAAACAACGCCCCGATAGCTCCGGAAATATTCAAATCATCATCCAAAGCTGTGATAAATTGCTCCTCCAGCACAACGATGAGCGCATTGATAACCGGATGCGGCAGGCCTGGGTGCAGACAGAGCAGTTTACGGGTGAATTCATCAATACGTTTCAAAGCCTTGCGGATGGCATCCAATTTTTTAAAGGTAAACTGCAACGATTTACGATAATGCACGCCAAGAAGCATGAAACGAATTTCCCGCCCGGTATACCCCTTATCCAGCACATCCTGAAGCGTCACCACGTTACCCGACTCCACAGACATTTTTTTTCCGTTTTTTAACAACGTGCCCGAATGGAGCCAATAATTAGCCAGCGGTTTATTGGTCAACGCCTCAGCGATGGCAATCTCATTTTCGTGATGGGGAAACAACAATTCCTGACCGCCTGTATGAATATCTATGGTTTCACCAAGATATTTCGTGGACATCGCAGTGCATTCAATATGCCAGCCCGGACGAATGTTGCCCCAATCCGTTTCAAAAAATATTCCCTTTTTCAGCTCACCGAGGGTGGATCGTTTGAGCAGGGTAAAGTCCCGTGGATTCCCTTTTTCATAATTATCCAGATCAACCGTACGGCCCACTTGAATTTTACTCAGATCAACACCGGAAAGTTGGCCGTATTTTTTAAATTTTGAAATGTCAAAATAGACGGAACCGTGTTTTTCATAGGCATAACCCTTATGAATCAATGCATGAGCGATTTCTATCATGTCGCCGACATGCTCCGAAGCTCTGGGGTAGCCAGAAAAATCGTTCATACCGAGGGTGCTCATCGCCTCGCGAAACAGAGAAACATAACGGCCAGTGAACTCGTCCAAAGGCTCACCGCTTTTCTCAGCACCCTGGATCGTGTTGTCATCAAGATCGGTAAAATTCATAAAGGATTCTACTTCAAAACCCTTGAATTGCAGGTGACGGATCATTAAATCAGCAACAACTAGACGACGGCTGTGAGAGAGATTAGGCACTTCAAAAGCCGTGGGGCCGCAGGCGTAAAAGGTGATTTTCTTACTGTGTATCGGTTTGAAAATCTCTTTTTTTCGACTTATGGTGTTGTACAGGCGCAGTTGTTGTTTTTTGATACCTTGTTGTTCTTTACGGATAAACAGCGGGGTGCTCAGATAACGCTCTCCTCCGTCCGGGAATATGGTGACGATATACCGGTCTTTGTTGTTCTCGGCCCGCTCCATGGCCGCGAACATAGCCGCCCCAGAACTCATACCGACAAAAATGCCTTCTTTGCGGGCTAGCAGACGGGCGGTGCGAAAAGCATCTTCATCAGCGAC
>CBDTVG010000457.1:0-1883 GCA_965363745.1 uncultured Candidatus Electrothrix sp.
GCCCGCAACGTCTGTCTGAAATATTCCATACCCTGCGCAGTAATTCGCAGGCCGGGATAGGAAATCGAACAGGGAATGCCTATGATAGTGACCGGAATGCGCAGGCTCCCGAAACCGTAGGTCAGGATATCTAGGCGATGTTGATAGCTCACAAAAACGGATACGCCGTCCTGACTTGGCAGCAGATAATATCGCTGGCCAGCGGGGTTGACCGTTTCCAGCAGGCTCAGGGTTGTTCTGCGGAGGAAGGGATTGTCTTCGCAGGCTTCGTCCCAATTCAAAGGCAGGTCTTCAGCCCTAGAAAAAACAAAAAAAGCCGAAGACATCATTCGAGATCCAGACTGAACACGGAATAGGTCGGGCCGGGCTTCGGGTCCCAGCGGCGGCAGATGTTGTTTGATTTCAGATTCTCGGAAAAAATCCAGTTGGACTCACATTCCTGAAAGCGATCCTTGGCCAGCAGAAAACAGGCGTGCAGGAGACCGAGGATTGCGCCGCTGCCTTGAAATTTGGGAATAACTCCGATCTCCGCTATCTTGAACCTCTTTATAGGGCGACGGAAAATCTTGTGTTTGAGCAAGGCTGTCAGGCCCAGTTCCTGCCCAGGGCCGATGAGTTCATTGAAATCAGGATACCAGAGTAAGAAACCCACCGGTATCCCCCCGTGCTCGGCTATCAGCAGGTTTTCCTCTCGCAGAAACCAGCGGAAGGGTTTGAACAGTTCATAATCCTCATCTTTGTGCCGGTGAAAATACAAAGGATGGTCAGTGAAACATTGATTGTTCAGGTCGGTGTAGATGCTGATTTCTTCCTCAAGGCGGGAAAAATCGGCCTTGCGAAAGGAGAAGAGTTTCTTGATCCGTTCAAGGAGCAGAGTCTCCCGTTGCATGGAAAAGGTGGCTGCTGAATAACAATAGGAGACCAGACGTTTTTCCGCAAAACCGAGTCGGAGAAAATAATCAGGATAATAAGGCGGGGTATAGCTGGAACCGAAGCAGGGTGGCGCGTCAAAATGATCGGTCAAAAAACCGAGACCGTAGTTCAGATGGCCGTTCATGCTGACAAGTAAATTTTTCGCACCCCATTGCCGTGCGATTTTTATCGCCTTGTCAATAAGGGTCTGAACCGCTTTTTCCGCATTCGGCAAGGCCTCGAAGAAACTCAGTTGAACCGTGTCCGGCATGCCTTGAGCGCACAACAACAGAGCGAGAGCGAGCGGTTCACCCTTGTCGTTGCGCACGGTGATCGCCGTTTGTCTGGTTCGTCGGGCAAAGGTGCCTTTCGAGTTTGTGACGATATCCAATATACCGCTCAGTGAATCACGAAAAAAGGGATTATCTTGATAGACCCGTGCGATAAATTTTTTATAAACAGGGACGCTGAGGAGATCTTCACAGAAGATTTGCATAAAATTTTTTTCTCGTTCAGGGGATATCAATAATACGGACCATCAAGCGTATTTCCGACCGCGCAGAATGAACAGCTGTTCAATTTCCGTGGGTTCAAAAAAATGCTGTGTATAGTCAAGGATGCCTCTCTTGCTGAATTCCCGGCAGGAGTAAACATCAATGCTGACAAAACAGCATTTGGTCAGAGTATGAATGGAAATTCCTGATTCAACCAGAGGAACCCAGCCGGAAAGCCCTTCTTTGCCCGGAAAGCCGTCCGGGGTTCTGAACACATAAGGCTGGGTTTGTTTGGTCGCGCCGGTTATGTCAACCAGTTCTTCTAAAAATCTGTAACAGGCATCAATATCATCCAATTTTTTGGAGCTACACCTATAGCAGTCCAGCATAAAATGAAAGCCGAAGGCTCGACGTTTTTCTTCCGGGGTGAATGACATAATCAGAGAATTATGAAGTTGTGGATTATTGAAGTATTGG
>CBDTVG010000458.1:0-1854 GCA_965363745.1 uncultured Candidatus Electrothrix sp.
GTATCAACCATTGGTAAAACCGCTTACCGCTTTTCGCACAGCCAAGAGCTGTTTTAGCAAAGGCTCAACTTTATCAATAGGGATACTGTTGGGGCCATCGCAGAGGGCCTTTTCAGGGTCAGGATGTACCTCCATAAACAGACCGTCAATTCCGACGGCCATAGCCGCTCTGGTTAGGGCTGGGATGAATTTGCGCTGTCCTCCTGATGTACCGCCCATGCCTCCGGGTAGCTGTACTGAGTGCGTCGCATCAAAGATCACCGGGCAGTCAAAAGAGCGCATCACCGGCAGGGAGCGCATATCCACCACCAGATTATTATAGCCGAAGCAGGCCCCGCGTTCCGTGAGGAGGATTCGGTCGCAACCGGCGGCGCGTAGCTTTTTTACAGCATGTTGCATATCCCAAGGAGATAAAAATTGACCTTTTTTCAGATTGACCACCTTGCCTGATTTGGCCGCTGCGATTAAAAGGTCGGTCTGGCGACAAAGAAAGGCCGGAATCTGTATTATATCCAATGATTCTGTGGCCATATCCATCTGATGTGTTTCATGAACATCTGAAATTACAGCGACCTTCACTTCTTGCCGGATGCGGTTGATTTGGCGCAATCCGTTTCTCGCTCCCGGTCCTCTGAAAGAATTTAAAGAAGTTCGGTTGGCCTTGTCAAAAGATGCCTTGAAAACATAGGAGATCTCTAATCGTTCACAGATAGCCTTCATCTCTTTTGCGATCTGCCAACCCATTTCACCTGATTCCAAGGCGCAAGGGCCAGCTAACAGCAACAGAGGATGACCTGGGCCGACCTGGATGGTTTTACCGTCGGGCAAGGAGTTAATTGCAAAACTTTTCATAAATAAACAACCTCTTGGGCAATTGTTTCTTGACGTAAGTTTTTTGACGTAAAACGAATTTTATTTATTCAGCAGGGCCGCTTGAATAAAATTGCGGAACAGCGGATGCGGACGCATGGGCTTCGACTTAAATTCAGGGTGAAATTGACAGCCGAGAAACCAAGGATGATCAGCAAGTTCGACAATCTCAACCAAGGTGCCGTCAGGTGAACTGCCGCTGACTGTCAGGCCCGCTTTTTCCAGTTGCTCCCGATAAAGGCTGTTGAATTCATAACGATGACGATGACGTTCGCTGATCTCTTCTAACTGATAAGCGTCATGGGCCAAGGTTCCCTTCTTCAAGGCGCAGGGATAAGCACCGAGGCGCAAAGTGCCGCCCATGTCTGAATTTTCATTCCGCACCTCGATTTTGCCGCTACGGAAATCATACCATTCCTTCATTAGGTAAATGACCGGATACTCGGTTGCAGGATTCAGCTCTTTGGAATCCGCCCCTTCCATACCAGCGACGGCGCGAGCGAATTCGACCACGGCTAGCTGCATTCCCAAGCAGATACCGAAAAACGGGATTTTGTTTTCTCTGGCATAGGTGATGGCTCTAATTTTTCCTTCCATGCCCCGCTGACCAAACCCGCCTGGAACCAAAATACCGTCACATTTTTTCAGTTCAGCCACGGATTTGTCATTTTCCAGATCATCGGCGGAGATATACTTTAGCTCAACCTTAGTGTTATTGGCAATGCCGCCGTGGATCAAAGATTCATGCAGGCTCTTATACGCCTCTTTCAGATCCACATACTTACCGGTAATGCCGATGGTCACGGTATGGGCCGGATTTTTAATTTTGCGGACCAATTTTTGCCAAGGGTCGGTATTGGGTGCGCCGGTCCAGACACCTAATTTTTCAAGAATTCGGTCGTCCGCACCTTCCTCATGGAGCCGTAAGGGAAGCTCATAAATGCTCTCCACATCAATGGCCGTGATAACCGACTGGGGTTCCAC
>CBDTVG010000459.1:0-1851 GCA_965363745.1 uncultured Candidatus Electrothrix sp.
GCCGGCTGTACACGCGCCATGTTCGCAAGGCAATTCGTTCCGGAGTTGTTTCAGAGCCGTATCGCTTTGAAAGCAATCACGAAAAAGAAGACCGGGTAATGGAAAAAGCTCTGGCAGCATTAAACGACTTAGAAATGAAGCCCGCACGGCACCTTGACCGCAGCATGGTTGATCGCATTTACAATGAGGTGCCTGGAATTTTGCCCGGGCTGAAACAGCATAGTTGAAAGTAATTTTTTTATACTACGAGAACCAAAAAAAATGTACAGACAGGAGATGAGAACACTATGAAAAATGAACTACTTGAAAAAATCATGTTCAATATTATACAAGGGCGCATGGAAGCTGAAGATGAAGGTGTTGACGAGGGTCTTGACGGACAGCCGGCGGTCACGGAACTGATACAGGAAGCCGTCGCAAAGGACATCGATCCACAACAGATCGTCACGGAATGTTTGACACCCGCTATGGACGAGGTCGGAAAAAAATTCGAGCAGGGAGAATACCTCATTCCGGATATGCTTGCCGCCGCCGAGTGTGTTGGAACAGCCATGGAACTCCTGGGGCCGTCCCTGTCAAAAGCAGGCATTCAAAGCAAGGGGAAGCTGGTCCTGGCCACGGTTGCCGGTGACCTGCATGATATCGGTAAAAATATCGTCGCCATCATGCTCAAAGGTGCCGGCTATGAAGTGATCGACCTGGGTACGGATGTGTCCCAGGACCGTATTATCACCGAGGTAAAAAACAGCGGCGCCGGCTTTGTTGGCCTTTCCGCTCTGCTGACCACAACTATGCGGGAGATGGAAAGCGTTATCACGGGCCTTGCGGATGCTGGACTAAGAAACAATGTCAAAGTCCTGATTGGGGGCGCGCCGACGTCAAAAGAATTTGCCGAGCAAATCGGAGCGGATGCCTATTGTGAAGATGCGTTTGAAGCGGTCACCCGTTTAAATGCGCTGACAGCTTAGAGAGGAAGATACCATGGTTGAAAAAACGGCCTATTCGCAGGCGGTCACAACCGGCATGTACGATAGATCAACAGGTCTGCTGGGTAAATATGACAATGTCCGACGGTTCTGGGAGGACCAGATTACGGCCTCGTTTTTGCGCAAAGCACTTAATGAGCTTGTAGATCGCAAGAAAAAGAAACTCGAGCGCATCCGCATTCTTGATCTGGGCTGTGGCAGTGGCGATGCTTATGACCTTATCATGGGAATTACCATGAAGGATCCCGGTATCTATGAGTATATCACCGCCGCCATCACGCCTGACATCTTACAGGAATATGTCGGCGTTGATATCAACGAAGACCTCCTGAAGCAGGCCGAAGCCTATTACGGCGACAACCCCAAAATGCACTTCATCAAAGGGGACCTTAATGGTGCCCTGCCGAACGAGATAAAAGAGGCAGAACCGTTTGACATCTATTTTACTTCCTATGGGACGCTGGCACATTTTCATGATAAAGACAATGCCAGCCTGATAGCCGACATCTGCCGTCATGCCCCGTCCGGTGCGCTTTTTGTCGGTGACTGGCTTGGCCGCTATTCGTATGAATGGCAAGACCTCTGGCACCACCCGGCGGATGCAGAATATTTTATGGATTATCGCATATCCTACATCTATCCAGAAGAGGAGCGCAAAAATGTTGAGGTAAGCTCTTTTCCCCTGCGCATTACAACCCGGGATGAAGTCATGCATGTCATCGACGAGGCTTCCCGGCAGGCAGGCGTCAAAATCAGGCCAGTCACCTTTTATGACCGCTCCATCCTTGTTGGTCGGCACCTTGACACCGGTGATTATAATCAGCAGAGAATGAATCTGCGCTATCAGATAAATTCACTTTTTGAG
>CBDTVG010000460.1:0-1848 GCA_965363745.1 uncultured Candidatus Electrothrix sp.
GTTGTCTTGATTCCGGCCCGGTTACTGCGCCGCCTCGCCCACGTTGGTGACTGATTTTTCCATCCAAGCTCATTCCAGCCTTCATGACCACCCAAGGCAGTCCGGTGGCGGAATGCTTGAGAAAGGGGTAGTTGAGCCGCTTACACTCCTGTTCGAGCACACCTATCTCCACCTCAATCCCCTGGGAACGGAGAAAATTCGCACCGCCGGAGGCGACAGGATTGGGATCAGCCATACCTATAACCACCCGTTTTAACCCAGCGGCCAGCACGGCCTGAGAGCAGGGCGGGGTTCTGCCGGTATGGTTGCACGGCTCTAGAGTAACGTAGATGGTTGCGTCAGCGCAGGCGTTTTCAGCTTTTTGGGAAACGACGGCATCGGCAATGGCGTTGATCTCAGCGTGGGGTGTTCCAGCCTGGCGGTGATATCCTTGCCCGACCACCTGTCCATTTTTGACAATCACCGCCCCGACACAGGGATTAGGAGCGGTTCTTCCCATTCCTTTTGCTGCCTGCTCAATGGCGAGACGCATATATGCGGTATCAGATTTCATATGAACGAATTAAGCGGCTAATCGACGAGTTTGAGTTCAGTGATGTTCGCCAAGAAAATGTTTCAGTTCATCCATAAATTCATTTACATCCTTAAACTGTCGGTAGACTGAAGCGAAACGAACATAGGCGACCTCGTCCAGTTGGGGCAATGTCTCAATCACCCATTCCCCGATTTGGGAAGTGGGAATTTCCTTACCGCCCACATCTTGGAGTCTGCGTTCGATTGTATCAACAAAAAGATCAATTTCCTCCATGCTCACTGGCAGCTTTTCGCAGGCTTTTTCCAAACCGACGATCATCTTTCCCCGATCCCACGATTCACGACGACCGTCTTTTTTCACCAGCATGGGCAGCATCATTTCGATACGTTCGTAGGTGGTGAACCGCTGATCACAGGAAGCGCAATGACGACGACGTCTGGTGATGGTTTTATCCTTATTCAGGCGAGAATCAATGACCCGGTTATCAAGCTGAGCGCAGTATGGGCATTTCATGAAGTATGCCGCAAACACGTACCCCGTTCAATTTCAGAATACAGGGGCAGGGTTGCGCAAAGCTGCCGTATTTCCTGACGAACTTGACTTGTTTCATTGGGGTTTTTCGAGACGAGCACTCGGTTGATCCAGTCGGCGATCATGATCATTTCCGGCTCCTTTAATCCTCTGGTGGTTACTGCCGGGGTGCCTATGCGAATACCGCTGGTCACAAAACGGGGCTGGGTATCAAAGGGAATAGCATTTTTATTGGTTGTGAGCCCCGCCTCTTCCAGCAAATGTTCCGCCTCTTTGCCGGTAAGCTCTTTGCTACTGAGATCAACAAGAAGAAGATGGTTGTCTGTGCCGCCGGAGACAATACGAAAACCATGCTCAATCAGTCGATCCGCCAAGGTAGAGGCGTTCGTCACCACCTGCCGCTGGTACTGCCGGTATTCCTCAGTCATAGCTTCTTTGAAACTGACCGCCTTGGCCGCGATCACATGAACGAGAGGGCCGCCCTGTATTCCTGGAAAAATGTTTGAATCCAAAATTTTGGCAAACTTTTTCTTGGCCAAGATCAATCCACCTCGCGGTCCGCGCAGGGTCTTATGGGTGGTGGTGGTGACAAAATCAGCATAGGGCACTGGTGAAGGATGGACTCCGGCGGCGACAAGTCCGGCGATATGGGCCATATCCACCATGAACAGGGCACCGATCTGATCGGCAATGTGGCGGAAGCCCTCAAAATCAATAATGCGCGGGTAGGCACTGGCTCCGGCCACGATCATCTTGGGACGGTTTTCAAAGGCGATTCGTTC
>CBDTVG010000461.1:0-1836 GCA_965363745.1 uncultured Candidatus Electrothrix sp.
GAAGTCGAGGGTTTTAAACCAATTAGACGACTATAAAGAGTTCGGCATTGCTTTCGTTAGGCTACAAATTTAAACAGAAGCAATGCCGAACCGTTTTGACCAGCCATTCCCGCTTGACTTCCCCCTTTCCCTTGACTAAAGTACCCTTTGTTTTCAGGTGTCCGCATCACTGCGGATGAAAAGGGAACCCGGTGTGAATCCGGGACGGGCCCGCCGCTGTAACCGGGGACAATCCTGCAAATAGGTCACTGTCTGTCGCTGTATAGAGAGACGGGAAGGCGCGGGGGAGGACGAACCGGAAGTCAGAAAACCTGCCTGAAAAAAATGTTCAGATCCCTCGGCAAAGGGGAGAACAGCATGGATCTATCTGGGTACAGAAGGGATATCCCGGATCAATTATCAAATTGATCCGGGATTTTTTTTGATGCCTGCACATCATCTTCCCGGATCGTGAACAGGGGCGATTCCTATGAAGTTACGTTTGTTGTCGTTTACGCTTACAGTTCTGTTGCTCAGTGCAACAATTGGTTTTGCAAGTGAGGGGTGGAAGGTGGAGCATAAAAACGCCATTGTTCTGGCAATGTTCGGGACAACCGTGGAGCCCGCTCTGCAAGGGCTGCTCAATATCCGAACAAAAATGATAGAAAAATACCCGGAAACCCCGGTCAGGCTAGCCTTTACTTCCAATATCATCCGTAAAAAATGGCGGAAACGGGCTGATGATCCCGCCTACTTTAAGGCGCATCCTGAAATTCCACAAAATGTGCTCCATGTCAAAACCGTGCTGGCCACCATCGCCGACCTTCAGGATCAGGGGTATGACACTATCGTGCTCCAACCAACCTATATTGCCATGGGTGAGGAGTTTCTTGATCTGGGTACCTATGTGGACAGCCTAATGCGCATGGGCACAGTGAAAAAGAAAAAATACAAACCCTTTCACCAAGTGGTGCTTGGTCGTCCGGCTCTGGGCACCTTCGGCTTGGCCCATCCTTATGCCGAGGATATTACAGCGGCGGCAAAGGCGCTTGCTGCGGATGCGAAATTGGCGAAACAGGAGAAGGCCGCCTTGGTCTACATAGGCCACGGCAATGAGCATTTTCCGTCAGGAGGTTCCTATCTTGAACTTGCCGACCGGATGCGGGAGCTGTACCCGGAGGTAATGACCTTGATTGGTAATGTGGAAGGCTTCCCGGCCCTTGAAGATGTGCTGGAGAAATTGAAGCGGTTCGGAATAAAGAAGGTGATGCTCAAACCCTGTATGGTGGTGGCCGGAGATCATGCTCTCAATGACATGGCGGGTACGGATCCGAAAGAGGAATCCTGGCAGATGATTCTGGAAAAAAACGGCTTTGAGGTCGTGGCTGTGAAGCGTGGACTGGGAGAGCTGGACAGCTTTGCCGAAATTTTTGTCAACCATGCCGCTGATGCCGCCGCTGATGCCAGCATTGTTCTGCAATAGCTTCGAATTTTTTTGGGACACCAGATGAGGCACCTATTTTATAGGTGCTTTGCCTAAGTTTGATGGATTCGTAAAAAGTCCCAAATGCCCTTTTTTGCATCGTAACTCATTGAGTTGTCATTGCCAAAACCGCAAATTTTGACTTTTTACTAGACTATCAAGTTTAGAATTGGCATATGAATGTATTGAGAATAATATTTGATGGATTCGTAAAAAGTATTTCCCATGGTAACATGTTGAATATTATAACAAATGATGTTTATTTTCCTTGCATCCAGATCAGCGACATGGTAATATAATTTCTATATTTCAAACACTTATATGTCTGCCCCAAAAGCATTTGGACAATGCGATCCATCATGACAAAATATGGC
>CBDTVG010000462.1:0-1834 GCA_965363745.1 uncultured Candidatus Electrothrix sp.
ACCAAGAAGACAAGCGGTGTAAATCCTATGGTCCTCCGCTTAAGGTCGTGCCATTAGGATGAAGACCAGAAAGGTGAAGAGGTTTCCCCAAACGGAACGTAGCAAGATTTGCAAGCCGGGAGAGGGGATGTTGTTCAGCAGGTCAAAAAACAGGGAGAGAATCAAGCCAAGGCAGAATAATCGTCAGGTTGGTCTTGATATTGGCGGTGACAAAATCGACTGCCGAGCAGGTGCTGTTGAAAAGCAACTGATAGCTGGGCCGCGCCTGCAACCATATCAGGGCAAGAAAAAGAAAGAACAGGATGACCCCTCCCAGATTCGTCAATATGGGCAGGGTGCCGCCGAGGGACAGGGGTTGGAGATAGTATTTGAGATCAAAAATAAAGAAAGAGGCGATGAACAGAACCGTAGCCAGGCCGGAGAGCTTTTTTTCCGTGGAAAAATACGCCTTGGAACTTCCCAGTGGGTTGCGTTGGAACAGTGCGCCAGCAAGACTGTACAAAGCGAACAGCACCAAGACGAACAAGGGCAGTCCGTATTGGGAAGCGAGCTGGGGATGCGCCGGTGCTTCAGAACTGGAAAGAACAAATATTATCGCTAAAAAATATATCAGATTATTAAAGATCATGATTGCGGGGATCAGCTTTCCTGCTTCGGCGGAGGAGAGGATGCCTTTTTTAATTCAAGAAAAGGCCCGGTTGAATCGGCATGAATACTTTTGAGTAATCCTTCAGGATTATGCAAAAAATCATCCTCCACCTCATTGCCGAAAAATTCATCGTTATACTTGGTGATCAGGTTGAGATGGCCCCAGCGGGTTAGGTAATACACCACCAGGCTGGGCAATCGGGTATAGATATTTTCTTCCGGTGTAGGATCAACAAAGCTTGATTGCTCCAGTTTTTCCACAGATAGTACCTTAGGTAGATAAAAATCTTTGAGAAACATGAATTCCGGTGGCAGACGGACGGCGATATCGAACCAACCAAGAAAACCGATGAGCCGTTCTAAAAAAAATTTGGCCATTTTCATAAAGGGATACGGTATATATATTTCCCTTGGTGTTTTCAGTTCAAGATAGGCTCTTATGGTCAAGATTAGATCATCAAGTGCCACCGGCTTCTTATCAACAAAATGATAGGTCTGTCGGGAAAATTCTTCTCGATGTGTCAGGATATGGTGGACAAGATAGGGGATTTTATTGGCATTGCTGTATGAATGGCTGACATTCTTCTTGGTGAAGAGAAAGGGCATGGATTCGTCGGCAACGGTAAAAAGCAGGCGATGAAAGCCTTGGATTTTATGATCGTGCTCGCCGTAAACAATACCTACTCGAATAATCGTGTAATCCAGCCCCTGGGTTTCCCCCATGTACTTTAAGGTCGTTTCCGCCATGAGTTTGGATTTGGCATAATTGCTCATATCGGGCTTCAAGGTCAGACGATCTTCTTCGGCAAGATTATCTCCATGCGGCAGAATAACGGCGGAACTCAGGTGGATGTAGGAGATATTCAGCGCGATGCAGGCACGAGCTATATTAACACTGCCGAGGTAATTGGTTTCAAAGGCCAGCTGGGCATCGGAATCCAAGGAGGCCATAGCGGCATTTATAACAAAATCTGGTTTTACCCATTTTAAATAAATGATAATGTCCTGAGCGTTTCTGATGGAGAGTTTTTTGGAACTGGGTGCCCGAATTTCAAATTCATCAGGGGTTTTGGACTTGAAATAATGGGCGAGGGTTCCGCCTATCAACCCGGAGCCGCCGATAAGTACGCCGAGTCGGCGTTTTTTTTTCTTTGATTCCTGCTCCATTTCGCCTCGGGTTGAGTCT
>CBDTVG010000463.1:0-1821 GCA_965363745.1 uncultured Candidatus Electrothrix sp.
GTGGCGGTTCTTGCGGTTACTCCCTGTCGATAGAACAGGTTGTAGGCAAAGGCCCGTTTGAGTCGCTTGATACGCGTTGCCGGATCGTCTTTTTGGGGAATTGAACTCATAAAGAGTATACTCCGCAGCTGTTGGCTCTCAGCATCAGATACAGCCGAAAAGATTTTTTGTCATTCAGGCGGGGTGCAACTTTCCTGCCGCACAGCCTCAAACATAATCAGAGCGGCAGCGACCGAGGCATTCAGAGAATCAAAATCTGTGGACATGGGAATAGTGACGAGCTGATCGCAGTGTTTTTTTACCAAGGGACGGATGCCCTTGCCCTCGCTGCCGATAACCACGCCCAGTAGGCCGCTAAAATCCGTGCTGTAGATTGACTGAGCGTCGCTTTCTACGACAGAACCGTAAATCCAAAAGCCATGCTTTTTGAGCGACTTCAGGGTATCCGTCAGATTAACGACTTGGCTGATATGCAGGTGGGATATAGCTCCGGCGGAGGTGCGGGCTACCGTGCCGGACAAGGGCGCACTGCGTTCACGGGTGAGAATAACAAAGCGGAAGCCAGCTGCCAAGGCGGACCGAAGAATGGAACCGAGATTGCGGGGATCTTGAATCGAATCTAAAATCAATATTCGGCCGGACTCAGCCACAGCCTGCGGCAAAAGCTCTTCCAGAGGTACAAGCGTCGCCTCCGTCTGCCGAGCGACAACACCCTGATGTCTGCAACCACGGGGCACCCCCATCCGTTCCGCTTCGACAAAACGAACTCTGACCTTATGCAGTTGAGCAAGCTCAATAATATTTTGCAGCTTTATCCCCGCCTTCCCCTTCTGAATCAAAACCTCACTCAGACTGCGGGCGTTCTTGTCCAGGGCCTCATGTACTGTATTTATTCCCCAAAGTAAATCATCATCAGCTTTTTCCGAGGACTCAGGAGGACGGCTTTTGGGACGACTTTGTGGGCGGCTTTCAATGTTTTTGCCCTGCCGAAACTTTCTTTTTTTTTGTATGACCATAAATTATCCAGATACAGCAGGTGCAGATCCAACTTCACCGGCGGTGGCAACTGAACCACGCCTTTGCCGACAGCGTTCAGCAAGCAGAATAGCCTGCAATTCAAGAACAGCCTGCTTTAGTTTATCATTAACAATCAAGTAGTTATATGCGCCAGCGGCTCGCATTTCTTTTTCAGTGTTGCCAAGACGAACTGCCAAACTTTCCGGGCTTTCCGTGCCCCGCCCCCGCAAACGTCGCTCCAGTTCGACTAACGACGGAGGAGCGATAAAAACGGTCACCGGCTCAGCGTTCCGCCTGACCTGCTCAGCACCCTGAATATCAATATCAAGCACCACATCCAGCCCTTGGGACAGCCGGGATTCCACATCCCGCCTTGATGTGCCGTAAAAATTACCATGCACTTCCGCCCATTCTAAAAATCCTGAAGGCTGTTGGTCACGGATTGCTTTGAACTGTTCTTCGCTGACAAAATGATAATCACGTCCGTCTTCTTCACCTGGTCGAGGCTGACGGGTTGTATGCGAGACAGAAAAAACCAACCCGGAAATCTTTGCCATCACCCGCTTCAGAATTGTGGTTTTACCGCAACCGGAAGGAGCGGAAAGTACCAGTAGGATCCCCTCAGTCATCATCACCACCCTCCCCAGATCCGTCCAGTAAAAGACGGGCGAAATTCGCTTGATCTCTGTCCAAGGACACCAAACGTTGATTAATCGTTTCCGGTTGCACAGAGGAAAGCACCAGATGACCGCTGTCCAGAATAATAATTCCCCTGGTGCGACGGCCCTCGGTTACGTCTATGAG
>CBDTVG010000464.1:0-1812 GCA_965363745.1 uncultured Candidatus Electrothrix sp.
GGGCTCCCTCACTGTCCAAGTCAAGTCGTCCTACCGGAAAAAGCCGCTCTTTGATAGCGGGCAGCAGGTCTGTGACGATTGGACGACCTTGAGGATCAGACAGTGTGGTTACATAGCCTCTTGGTTTGTACAGGAGTACATATATGTGCTTTTCCTGTTGAATGGGCTTGCCGTCCACGGTAATGACAACCTGCTCAGGATCAACCTTGATTCCCGGCTCACTGATCCGTTCGCCGTCAACCGCAACCCTGCCTTCGGCTATATACTGTTCCGCCTTGCGCCGGGAACAGATGCCAGCATGGGCTATAATTTTTTGTATTCGTTCCATAAATATTTGTCACCTGAACTGCGCCGGAATAATTGAAGCATACCTGCTGTCCACAAGCTCCTTAGTCGCTTGATCAACCTCCAGCACCTCCGTGTACCAAGGCTTCATTCGGCAGTCAAAGACAACAGGGGCGGTCAGGCCGACATGAAATCGTTTGACCTGCTGCCCTTTGCTGTGAATATCCGCCGCCGGTTCAAAGCGGGTGAAAAAGGTCCAAAGAAATTCCTGCATATTTTGGGTGGCCTCGGCAGTGGAATCCACCAGCAGGATGACCGGCCAGTCGGCCACGCCGTCCCATTTCGCAAGTTGTGACCCAAGCTCAGGATTGTTCTCGTAGGTATCGCCCTGAACAACAAGGGTGCCAGGCAAAAACACGGCAGGACGTTCACAATGCGGCGGTAGGCTACCGTGAAACTCGCTGGCAAGCTCTCGCACTTTTTCTTTACCCAATCCCATCATCATGGCTTTGGAACCCTTATTCACCGAAGGGCCGGTGTAATCCAGGGTGTCCTGGGAAACATTGGCGAAAACAAAGAGATCTCTGTCCCATTGGATACGTTCCAGGACATGTTGCCAGAGAGCGGCGAAATCAGCGACATCTATGCTACCGTCTGTAATAATTAAAAATTTAGTCAGCGACAGCTGCCCTTCACCTAAAATCCGCAGGCCCGCAGCGAATGCCTCCCGTGAATAGCGATTTTCAACCCTTGCCGCAGCCAGGCAATGGAAACCGGCTTCGCCGAAGGTCTTAAGCTGCCGCACTCCCTTCATCACCAAGGGAAAAAGCGGCGAGAGCAAATCCTGAAGGAAATCGCCGATAAAATAATCTTCCTGTTTGGGACGACCAACCACGGTGGCCGGATATACAGCATCCTTGCGATGATACAAATGGCTGGCCTGGAAAACTGGGTAATCATGGGCCAGGGAATTATAGCCGTAATGGTCGCCAAACGGGCCTTCCGCCCGCCGGAGCTTGGGTGGCACAACGCCCCTAATTGCAAATTCAGCTTCGGCCACCAGTCGGTGCCCTCCTAGGGGATCATTGGCCATGGATAGCTTTTTACCCTGCAACAGGGAGGCCAGCATCAACTCAGGAATATCTTCCGGCAAAGGGGCGATGGCCGAGAGCATCAAAGCCGGCGGGCCGCCGATGAACAGGGTCATGTTCAAAGGCTGATTGCGTTGCTCCGCTGCAAAATAATGGTAACCGCCGCCCTTGTGAATTTGCCAGTGAACGCCTGTGGCGGTGTCGTCGTACCGGTGGATACGGTACATGCCCAGATTATGCCCGTGTCCGTCCGGGTGCTCGGTGTAGACCAAGGGTAGGGTGACGAAAGCACCGCCGTCGGAATGCCAGGAGGTGAGCATGGGCAGTTCGGTCATTCGGGCCGGTTTTTGCAGATTTTCCAAGATTGGCGCAGAGCATTGCCCGACGTTTTTCATGCCTATTTTCAAGGCCTGCAAAGCCAGCGGCTTGGCCTGCC
>CBDTVG010000465.1:0-1804 GCA_965363745.1 uncultured Candidatus Electrothrix sp.
ATTACGGTTTAACCCCGACAAAGGATTTCAGAATATCAGCAGGCTTATCTTTGTCCAAGTATTCAATATAATAATCTCGCATGGACTGAGGGTCAAAATTGAGCAATGTGCCGCCCGATTCAAAATGCAGAATAAAGACTTTGCCGATCGCATAGGTCGTCACCGCACCCAATCCAGAAATGGCTAAAAATGCAAAAGAAGAGCCAAGGGGAAAGAATTTCAGGAGACTGGCCAATTTCGGCGACATAAGCACGGAATGTCCGCCTCCAATTAATGCGGCCACGAGGGCTTTCACACGGTGTTCTGAAAATTCAATCTCATACAACACAGCCAAGGAATGCACCAACTTGACCTGTAAAGCCGTGATACCAGCCAAGTCTACAAGAGGCAACGGGATCAGGCCGACACCCGTACTGCCTAAGGTATATTTTTTGATAATTTTTTCTGCCTGCGCTTCTCGGTTTCGCAACTCTTCCATAACGGCTTTCCTTGTAAAATAAAACAGATTTGAGTTGACTTAAAATTTCATATCTTCCAAATAATCGCCTACAATATTCTTAGGATATCCTGGATCAGCACGATACATTGTCATATCGTAGCGAATGTATTGATCGCCTCTGAAAAAGTAAATCTTGCCATTGCCCCAGTACGTAGCGGCATCAATTCTGTCAAAGGTTACTCCGGCCCACCGTCGGCTGATCTGTTGAGGATATCCATCTTCCACTCGCTGTTCCGAATAATTGTAGCGCACATACTGGTTGCCCATAAAAAAATAGAGGGCATCGGGCTCCGCATTCAGCGCGGCATCAATTCGGGTAAATCGGAGTCCCGGCCAAGCCTGTTCTATTGACAGGGGGTAGCCCGGTTCAACAGCTTTGGTCTTCAGATCCATCAAAGCGACATTTCCTTCATCAAAGAAAAATGCTTTTCCGTTCAGCTCTTCTCCGGCAACGGAAATCAAACTGTTTCCCTCCAACACCGCATCAATTTCTATAATCCCGGCTTTTGATAATTCGGGCCACAGCACATCAATAGACTGTTCTGGATATGCACGCCCCTGCTTCCTATTATAGGACGAATACTTCCTCCCTCGTATGAACATAATATCATCCGTAATGCGCAGCATAGAAGAAATTGTCGTGAAGGTCGTAGCTGCCGAATATGCCGCCTGGAGGGATTTAGCCCTGTTCTCATCCTCTATCAGGGTCCAGATGCCTTCCACCTCCAGCTCAATCACTTGAGGATTGTCTTTTATGGAAGCCAGCCATTGATTATACAGATTTTCGTCTAAGCTGCTCAGAGAGGCCAGTTTTAATTCGTCTCCTCCCTTGCCGGTCACAAGGCATTCGGAGTTGGATTGCAACTGTTCTTTTTTTTCTTGGGCTTGGGTGTTCAAGTCGCCGCCGCCCATAGGGCCATAACTTGCCGAGATGCCCGCCTGTATATCTGATTTGGACATATTGGTTGATTTGGCGATGGTAAACGAGAGATCAGCCTTGCCACCGACCCAAACCCGTTTCACGTAATGCGTACCATATTTAGCAAAAAACGCATTAAAGATCCGCCTTTTATCCGGAGTAAAAGAGGAGGGAATGTCCGTTATCAACTTTTGTTCCTGAAAATCTGCAATGGCGGGCAGAAAAACGCTCCATAGCGGAATAAAGGAACTACGGGTCGCATAATAGGCTTCTTCATCGCTACGCAACTGATTCGAACTGCTGAGATTAGCACTGATACTGAATATTCCGTTACCGGAGGCCAGCTTGGCATTCAAGGACGTGGACTTATCAAAACGTTCAAAAGA
>CBDTVG010000466.1:0-1781 GCA_965363745.1 uncultured Candidatus Electrothrix sp.
TTACCTAACTGCACTCCCTCCTGATCAAACGAGTTTATGTTCCAACAAAATCCCTGCATGACAATTCTGTTTTCATATAAGGCTAGCAAGGCCCCCATTGTGTAGGGGGTTAAACGATCCGCGATGAGCAGGGAATTCGGTCTGTTGCCCGCAAAACGTTTGTTGGAATTCTCGTGCTCCCTGCCTTGAGCCAAGGCCAATGATTGGGCCAGCATGTTGGCGATAAGTTTTTGTTGCGAAGTGGTGCCTTTGACTGTGATATCCGTTTCGTACTGCGATTGCCGAAAGCCGATAAATTCTGCCGGAACAATCTCGCCGCCTTGATGCAGCAGCTGATAAAAGGCGTGTTGACCGTTGGTTCCCGGTTCTCCCCAGACGATAGGGCCGGTTTTCCAGCGTACTGGTTCACCGAACCTGCTGACCTGCTTGCCGTTGCTCTCCATGTCGCATTGCTGGAGATGAGCCGGGAAACGAATCAGGGCTTGGCTGTAGGGAAGCACCGCAACCGTGCTGTATTGTAAAAAATTATGGTTCCAAATGCCGAGCATGGCCATGAGCAGGGGCAAGTTTTCTCGGATTGAGCTTTTCTCCGCGGCCAGATCCATATCATGGGCTCCACGCAGTACCTCAATAAAATTCGCAGAGCCCAAGGCGAAGGCCAGAGTTACCCCGCCCACCATGGAGGTGGCAGAGTAGCGTCCGCCGATATAGTCGTACATGTGGAAAGAGGCCAGATACTTATTAGGATCATCCATGGGACTGCCTGCGCCGGT
This sequence comes from uncultured Candidatus Electrothrix sp., assembly GCA_965363745.1. Taxonomy (GTDB): domain Bacteria; phylum Desulfobacterota; class Desulfobulbia; order Desulfobulbales; family Desulfobulbaceae; genus Electrothrix. The sequence goes on from CBDTVG010000466.1 coordinate 774, forward strand.
GACCGCAATCATATGGCGGGCCGGATTTAGCCCGGATTTTTTCAGGGCCGAGCGTACCAACTCTTCGTTGGTCAGAGTCTCTAAAGTTGTGCCGCTCTTGGAGACCACATTGATCAGGGTGCGGGATAGATCCAGGTCGGAAAGAACTGCGGCGGCATCGTCAGGATCAACATTGGCGATAAAACGGGCCTTGCGACCGGCGATCCGATAGCGTTCAAGAGCGAGGCAAAGGGCGCGGGGGCCGAGATCTGAGCCGCCGATACCGACCTGTAGCATAGTGGTGAAAGGCTCGCCCTGCTCATTACAGACAATGCCGTTATCCACGTCAGCAAGAAAAGCCTTCAGATGAGCCAGCTGTTCCTTGGCTTGAGCGGTCGCTTCCGGGGCAAGAGGCGTGTCTGCAAAGATATCCCGGCAGGCCGTGTGTAAAACCTGTCGTTCTTCGCTTGTACAGCCGATGATTCTGTTCATGATCGCACCGGACTTCATGGCCTTGAACTGCTCAACCAGTCCGGCTTCATCGGCAAGCTCCTGCAAGGCCAGCAGCACTTGATCATCAACCCGCTGGGTGCTGTAGAGAAAATCAAATCCGCAGTCTGAGGTGCGGTAAGCGGCAATACGTTCAGGGGGCAGACTGGCTGGATCGGCAAGGTTGTAGGGTTTTCCAGCCAGTTGTTCCAACTTTTGCACAGCCTTGAGTTCAGTAAAATCTTTGAATATATTCATTCTTTTCTGTCTCCTTCGTTTTACCGAATTTTTTTATTTGAGAATACTGCATAAGCGATCTTTCAACAACCATCAAAAGAACGAAAAAGAGTTGTTTTTGCCCGAAAAAAAGGATAAAAGATGAAGAAAAAACATCAGCCCTTCTCCAAACGCCATGAAACCAATTTGTAACCTACGTCAGTATTTAAATATCCTCCGCCGGGAAAACGAACTGCTCGTCATCGATACCGAGGTTGATCCCTACCTTGAGATAGCGGAAATCCATCGTCGGGTCATCGCCAG
>CBDTVG010000467.1:0-1776 GCA_965363745.1 uncultured Candidatus Electrothrix sp.
TAACAGATTGTTTTGCCAGCGACATGAAAGAGGCCATGTCCACAGGGCATTTCGGAGCCGTGGTCGGCGGTGACAACTACGGTCAGGGGTCAAGTCGGGAACATGCGGCCTTAGCACCAAGGTACCTTGGTGTGCAGGTTAAGCTGGTCAAGAGCTTCGCCCGTATTCACAAAGCCAATCTGATCAATTTCGGCATTTTGCCGCTGACCTTTGTCAATCCTGATGATTACGACAAGGTGAAGCAGGGTGCGGAGATGGTGATTCCCGGCATTCGGGAAGCTGTGGCCTCCGGTGCTGAAACAGTGACAGTGGAAGTGGACGGCGTTCCGCTCCAGGCCCGATGCGACCTTTCCCAGAGGCATCGAGAAATAATGGTTGCGGGCGGCTTATTGAATTGGGCCAGATAAAAACGGAAAGTATTGCCGATCGGCTGTTTTCGCAATGCGAAATCAGGCTGGTAGCAAAAATGATATTTTGTGTAAATATTTGATATCGCTGAAAGCAGTTTAATTCTATGATAAAACGTACCTTTTTCACAATAGGCTGTCAGCGACACTTTTTTTCTGTAAAAAAAACTGTATTATCCGTGATATTTTTTTTCAGGTGAGCCCTCAGAAATATCTCGTATATTCCTTGTATAACAGGAATATATTGTCAATACGTACTGTTCTTAAAAAATGGCACACTCCGTGCATCATAAAAAGTGTTCTTCATCTCTTCTTTTTTGGCCGGCTCTTCCTTTTTCATTGGTTGAGCCGGTTTTTTTATTCTGACAGGCCTTGAATGTATAAGGCATACCAAGCAAAATATTTATGCATTTTTTGTGTTTTATGGTATCTTCAAATGTATTTAGTCATAAATGCAAAAGGCTTTCCAAAAAAGAACACGGAACGCACCGGTCTCCTTGGAGACTATTTTTTACACAAAAATCGTTTTATACAATCAAATTAAACCATATAAGTCATCAATCCGTTGCGGGAATCTGAAGTTTCATACTGGGCAAAACCATTTTTTTATCTTGGCGACCAATGTCTTTATCTGCTCACTGACCTTGGCAGGATGGGTATTTTTTTTCTGTTTGCATTTGCGGGTTTATTTAAACGCCCTTTTCGGGGAAAAGAACTCCTGAAACAGCTTCGTTTTATCGGTGCCGGTTCAATGGTGGTGGTGTTCTTCACCGCCCTGTCGTCTGGAATGGTGCTTGGCCTGCAAGGGGTTTATACCCTGAAAAATTTCGGAGCTGAGGGTATGTTGGGCTCAGCGGTTTCCCAAACTTTGATTATGGAGCTCGGCCCCATTCTAACTGCACTTATGGTGGCGGGTCGGGCCGGCTCAGCCATGTGTGCGGAAATCGGTATCATGCGAATCACCGAGCAGATTGACGCTCTTGAGTGCATGGCGGTTGATCCCTTTCGCTACTTGATTTCCCCTAAATTCTTGGCCGCGATCATTTCCGTGCCCTTACTCACAGCCATGTTTGATGTTGTCGGTATTTACGGAGGCTATCTCGCCGGTGTCAAGTTGATGGGAGTGAGTTCCGGCTCCTTCTTCAACAGCATGATGACCAGCGTGACAAATCATGACATTCAGCTCGGCTTGATCAAATCCTTTGTCTTCGCTTTCCTGTTAGTCTGGATCAGTACCGGACGCGGATATTTTGTACTTCAGATTCGAGGAGCCGGATTCGGTGCCGAAAGTGTCAGCAAGGTGACCACCCAAGCTGTGGTGTTGTCCTCGATTTCCGTCTTAATATTTGATTACCTGCTGACGGCGATA
>CBDTVG010000468.1:0-1774 GCA_965363745.1 uncultured Candidatus Electrothrix sp.
CGTGAAATGCCGCTATTTCAAGCATTTATAGGCATACTTTTCAACACCCTTATAATGGGGGAATGCGGCGGTGACAGAGCCTGTAGCTCTCACGACCCGTCTGGCTTCTGCCGGATTACCCTTCCGGTTGCAGATCATCCAAAAACCCCTGTATCTCTTCCTCCGTCGGCACACAGACATTAGTGGCCAGATAATACTGACAAATTTCTTCCGTCCCCTGATCAAGCGAAGCAATACTCTCTTCAATCACCTCCCCGACCACAACATCCATAGGAACAAGCACCTGCACAAGAAGGTAGGATGGTCGTAATTGCGCCTGTTCAACGATAGAATCGTACCGTTGACAAACCTTGTTTAACGCCTCCTGCATCTCCTGTCGCTGTTCTTTTTCCGGGGACTCTCCCTGAAATGCAAGCACAAAGATATAGCGCAACCGCTGTCCGTCACCGCCCAGTCCGGTGGAGATCAGACCGACAGGTTCAGCAAGCAGATCCTCTTCCAAGCGCATCCGGCATTCATACAGGGCGATTCTGCTCCACTGTGCAAGGGCCGGGTCAGGCCGAGAAGAGTATTGTTGCAGCAGCCGATAAGCCTCTGCTGTGCCCCAGTAGGCAAGCTGCGCCAGTACCAGCTTTTTTTGAACAATCGGCATGGTGTTGGTTTTACCGGTATCGGACAGCTCTCCCCCCTGCCGGAGCAGATCCGACAGGTCCGCCGGAGAATCAATCTCTTCCAAAGAAGTAAGAAACTGATCGTAGGTGTCCCGATCAAGCTCTTTATGTGTGACAATAAACTGCTCAGGAATTGTTTCACAAATCATGCGTTTGCCCTCTGTGATAAGAGGAGCAGGAACCCCGCCCCCCTTTGACCCGCCAAATTAAATAATAGGCTTCATAGCACTCATATACGAACGCAATTCCTCCCCAATAGCCTCAACCCCGGTGTAACGGATAGACTCGTTGGTCTCAATCAGCTCAACATTGCTGACCCCGTTATCCTTCACTTCCAGCCCCTTACCAATCACATCAATATTCACGGTCTTCATGAAATCCTGCAATAACGGATAGGCAGCATGATTGAACAGGTAACAGCCGTATTCCGCCGTGTCAGAGATAACCACGTTCATCTCATACAGCTTCTTCCGGGTGATCAGGTTGGCGATCAACGGCACCTCATGCAAAGACTCATAATAGGCCGACTCTTCCTTGATGCCCGCAGAAACCATAGTATCAAAGGCCAACTCAACCCCGGCCTTGACCATAGCTACCATCAGGATACCCTTGTCAAAATACTCCTGCTCAGAAATCTCCACATCCGCAGCATCGGTCTTCTCGAAAGTCGTCTCGCCGGTCTCCTTGCGCCATTTAAGCAGGTTGGCATCGTCATTGGCCCAATCCTCCATCATGGTTGTAGAAAAATGACCGGACATGATATCATCCATATGCTTGTGAAACAGCGGAGCCATGATTTGACTCATCTCCTCGGCCAGCTCATTGGCTTTGATCTTGGCCGGGTTGGAGAGCCGATCCATCATGTTGGTGATACCGCCATGTTTGAGGGCTTCGGTAATAGTCTCCCAGCCGTTCTGGATCTGCTTGACCGCATTGGCCGCATCTATGCCCTGCTCAACCATCTTGTCAAGACAGAGTAAGGAACCGGTTTGGAGCATGCCGCAGAGGATGGTCTGCTCGCCCATCAAATCGGATTTCACCTCAGCGACAAAGGAGGACTCTAAACAGCCCGCCCGATCACCACCGGTTCCGGCGGCATAGGC
>CBDTVG010000469.1:0-1763 GCA_965363745.1 uncultured Candidatus Electrothrix sp.
CAAAAACTCTTTGGCGGCTGGCACGCAACAAAACGCAGGAGCCAGGGTGATAAGAGTCTGTATCGGCCTTGGTTGCTGACCGAAGCAGGCAGTGTGTTTATTCTCCGTGCTGGTTCAGGTTCAGATAAGGACATTGCAGCGGCACAAAAATATATGACGGATTGGAGTACCCACGGCCTGCCCCTCTCTCAAACTACCTGCACCTGGTACGGCATCAGTAAAGATTCTGAGCAGGAGCAGCAATGGCGGCAAACCCCCTTTATTCCGCAGAACGGTTATGGCGAAATTGCGGTCAATATGAGCGGTACCCCGGTGGAAATGCTGGATACGACAAGTGCCGAGTTCGTCCCTATTTCCCAAATACCCGTACAAGAGGAGGTCTGATATGTCATCTGATACAGCCTGGAGCCTTGGAGAAAGAAAACGCTGGCAGATCACAGCGCAATTTGAAACTCGTTCCTCTCTACATATCGGCTCTTCCGAGTATATTCATCGTAAGGGTATAGAAAATGATGAAAAACCTGTTGATATAAACAGCGTGATGACCGGAAATGATGAGCGCCCCATCATTCCCGGTTCCACCCTGAAGGGAAAATTACGCCAATGGTTGGTGAATCAAAACGTTGACACCAGTCTCATGGAATCGGTGTTTGGTAAGGAGCACGACGAACAGGAAGAAGATGAGCAAAAAAGACAAGGGTCCGGCGGGAGAGCAGAATTTCATGATGCTCCTCTTTGTAAAATTTTGAGAGGAAAGCAGCCTTATCCATATTGGCAGGCAGAGCGGCAGACTTGGGTCATGGCCTCCACCGCTATTGACCGCCATACTCAAACAGCCTTAGATAAAAGCCTCCATTATACAGAGGCAGTGCCGCCGGGTGTCCATTTTCGAATCATGATCAGCGGGGTAATGAAAGATCGGGAGGTGAACCTTCTCCTTGCCGCGCTGCAAGCCTGCCGTGACAGCGAGACCGGCATTTCTCTTGGTGCCGGGGATGCCGACGGCATGGGTAAGGTGGGATTGTACGGTGATATTTTGGCGGAGTACATGGACAGCAACTCCATCTCCGCTTGGCTGAACAGCATGACAGATTTTAGCAAAGAGGACTCCTCCCCTCTTATGGCTATGATGGCTATGGACGACCCGACCTGCACCCTAAAATTGGACAAGACCGAGATACGGGAGCGCATCAAGGAAGCTACGGCACAATGTATCCCCCAGCCCCCAAACCTGCAACTGGATGTGACGCTCCAATTTGACGGCCCCTTTCTGGTCAGCGATCCGGTACACAAGGAGAAAATTGATCCAGAACAGCCGGATCTGATTCCGTTACGGGATAAGGATGGCAAACCGATGCTCCCCACCTCTTCCCTGCGTGGGGCCTTGCGTTCCCAGGCCGAGCGCATTGTCCGCACCCTTGGTGGTCATTGCTGCGATACGGCAACGCCCTGCCTTTCGGTGTGTAAGAAAGAAGATGTTGCGAATCTCTGCCCGGTCTGTCAGGTTTTCGGGGCCGCAGGCTGGAAAACAACCCTCCGTATCCATGATTTTGCCTGTATACAGGTGGACAGGTCATTGAACCGCCAAGATTTTGTCGCCATTGACCGTTTTCACGGCGGGGGTAAAGATGAAGCCAAGTTTGCTGTTGAACACAGTGAGCGTCCTTGTTTTAAAGGGCGGCTTGAGCTCAGTCCAAGAGTGGAATCCTGGGGTAAGGGTTTGCTGGCCTTGGTTCTGCGTGATCTGCAAGAAGGGGATATCA
>CBDTVG010000470.1:0-1759 GCA_965363745.1 uncultured Candidatus Electrothrix sp.
GTGGCATCAAAAAGATGGAGGGGGATATAGAGGCAGGAAATATTCGTTTCTTCAGTAACCTTGGCGGCGAAGATCTTGGCAAAAGTGGACTTGCCGGAACCTGGGCCACCGCTGATAAAACGGACGGCAGTTTTTGCGGTAAAATTGTTCAGCCAGTTACGGAAATCCGTTTCCAGGTCAACAACGATTTTTTTGACTTGTTCCCGATGCAGGTCAATATCCCGATCATTGTTTTTCTCGTTCTTCTTCTCCTTTTCCTCGTAATAAGCCCGCAGCGGCACATAGACCTTGTCCACGCCGAATGCTTCGGCAAACATCCGGTCGCTGACCTGCCGGTGCAGGTGTTGGTTGTAGAGCTGCCAACTTCGAGCCTCTTCTGTGGCCTTGGTGAAGGGTGTCTCAAAATGCTGGGTTAAAGCAGCGTAGTCCTGCGGAGCCTGCCGCCATGTTTTATGCAGGGCAAAGACAAAATAATCCGGCAGACGAGCGGCGATCTGTTCCGCATCTGCGCTTGCGGCACCCAAGCCGTGCAGCCAAGCAGATAAAGGGCTACGCAGTTGCTCCAGCAAAGGCAATGCAGCTGGCCGGTTGAAGAAGTCCACGCTGATGGATACGTTTGCCCTGCCCATTTCCTCTTCAAATCGGGCGGAAAGCTGTTTCAGCTTTTCCTCGTTCGGTCGATTGCGGAACAGGTCGTGGTAGTTTTTCACCAGCTCGGCAATGGCGGCTGTCAAAGCACGAAAAATCAGCAGCCAGGCCAGCTCGTCCGGTTTTTTCCGCAGACCGAGTGCATCGAGAGTATCAAAAGCCGCAGATCCACAGTCGCTCAAATCCAGCAATGCCCCTTCGATCCCCATCTTGCCGATGCCGAGCAGAAATTTGCGTGGTTCCACTTTGATATTTCGGTTCCAAACCGCAACCGGTTTGCTGATGTTTAATCCGTTATCAATATCTGGTGTAGTTGCCACAACATCCTCCGTGCTTTCGTCTTGGTTTCTCGAACAATCCTACTTAATCCCCACATAAATAGAAACAATCCCAAAGGTAAGCTTTTTACGGGTAACCTTAGTAAAACCGGCATCCCGCATTATGGCGAGCAATTCCTCCGGCTCATAAAAAGAAGCGATGGATTGGGCGAGATATTCATACGCATTTCTGTTCTTGGCGCAGACGCTGGCTATCCGGGGCAGCATATAATTCAAATAGCAGTTATAGAACGGCTTGACGATCACATTGGTGGGGCGTGACAGCTCCAAGATCAGCAGCTTGCCATTTGGTCGTAAGACCCGATGCATCTCGCATAACGCCTGCCGGGTGTGGACAAGATTACGCACTCCGAAGGCGACAGTGCAGCCGCAAAAGGTGTCTGTAGGAGCCGGAATTTCTTCACCGTCGCCGCAGACCGGAAATATTCTTGAACCGCAGGTGTCCGCCGGTAATTTCTTCACCCCGGCCCGGAGCATATTTTCACAAAAATCCATAGACAGCACCTGTCGATTTTTGGCCTGACGGATGAGTTCTATAGAGAGGGGCATAGTTCCGGCACAGAGATCCAGTACCGGCCCGTCAGGAAAATCACGCAGCAGGCGGGTTGTTCTCCAACGCCAGCAACGATCCACCAGCAAGGAAAGCAGAGAATTAAGCAGGTCGTATTTATGACTGATAGAGGAAAAAATATCACGCACATACTCTTTTTTTTCTTCAAGAGGTACCATTTACATTCCTATATTCATGTCGAATTTTAAAAGCCAAAGATGCC
>CBDTVG010000471.1:0-1752 GCA_965363745.1 uncultured Candidatus Electrothrix sp.
GCGCAAAGCAATCTACCGGCTTTAGCCGGTAGTACATTGAATTCTGTTCCTTAGCAAACTCATCCTTGCTCTGGCTGAACCGCTGCCCGCTCTGGGGATCAAAAAGGGAAAGAAGATCGCCGGTTATCCGCTCAAGTATCCAGTAATGACCGCTATCACCTTGATTATCTCCGTTCAGTTGCAGGATGGCGGGCAGCGGGAGTTGAGCCAATTCCTCCGAAGTCACTCGTAAACCGGTGAGTGGATAGCCGTATTCTGCCGCGATGGTTTGTAGCTCCTCCAAACTCTGCCCTTGTAAGGAGCTGGCCCGCATCTGCCGTACTGCATCCGCCTCGGCCTGACGACCGTCATTTTTTAGCAGCACTGCCAATGCCTGCATACCACAGTTGAGCAGGGCCAGTTTATCCTTGCCCAAACGAGATAATCGTTGCAGCCAATGGGAGCCGTAGGTGCGGGATCGCCAGTCATCGCCTTCCTCAATCAATGCCTGAAAGTTCTTCTTGGCTTCCGGGAAATTATTCTGCAAGACCTTGATATTTGCCAACCGCAGCTTGGCCTTGGTGACAAGTCGTTTCGCTCCTGCATGGCTGTTGTTCTTGAATTTTTCAATGATTCCATTAAACCGTTCGCTTGCTTCCGTATAGCGACCGCTGTAGCGGGCATCGCAGCCGATATGCAAGGCGGATTCCGCAGCCCAAGGGCTGTCCGGGTATTCCTGGATGTGCTCTTTAAACATGAGTACCGCATCCTTGTACTCGTGCTTATTCCATGCCTGAATGGCCGTGCCGAAGGAGAGATTTATGGCTTGATTGCGTAAGGATTGTTCCTGTGCAGCCGCATCCTCATCCTGCCCGCTGACTTGCGCCTTTGATAGGTCGGCTGCCGTGACTGTTGTATCCGCTGTAGGAAAAAGCTGCCCGCCGAGCTGACCGGCTGCCATAAGTTCCCGATTTGTCGGCGTTCGGCTGAGATCAAGTGGTTTGACAGACAGCGGCGGAATGCTATCTGCGGCAAAGAGCGGGGTACTCAGGATACAGAGGAGAAGAAAACTTACCGGAAGAGTGACGAGTTTTCCGATATAGTGCATAGCATAAAAAGAGCGGATATTTTTGATTCCTTTCATCGTGGCGATACCCTGAAGAGGTGTTTTTTGTTAAAAAATTGATTTCCCAGCGTAATATGTAAATTGTTATTTTGTCAAGTACGATTTTTATGATCAGGTGGCAATGAGCCGCAGCAATTTTAAATTTGGCAACCTACTATTATTTTTAATAAATGCATGTTACCTTGAAAGGTATAATCAATATAGCATGGAGACCAAATTATGCCCTTAAAGGAATTGACATTCGATACATTTGTTGCTGAAATCCATAACGTATGTGATAATCTCCCAGATTATCGAAAACCCAGTCCGAATCTAACATATTCAATTAAGGATTCGGTTTTGGGGGCATTTTCTATGTTTTTTAATCAGTCTCCGTCCTTTTTATCTCATCAGCGGGCAATGCAACAAGCTAAAGGTTGCAATAATGCTCAAAGTCTTTTCGGGATAACCCGAATTATGTCGGACAATCAAACCCGCAACAATGTGGATCCTATCGCTCCTAATTGTTTTTATCCTGTCTTTTCAAGCACCTTTAACCTTTTAAGCGATTCTGGACACTTGGACAATTACAGATTTTTTGATGATTGTTTATTGGTTCCAATAGATGGGACAGAATTTTTTCGTTCATCGAAGATATGTTGTAAAAA
>CBDTVG010000472.1:0-1751 GCA_965363745.1 uncultured Candidatus Electrothrix sp.
AATGAGAATCAACTCATCCAGAAAGTGTCAACTGGCATATGAAGCATGCCAAATTGTCAGCAGCATCCAGCGGCAGAGATTCCCATACATCATTGTAATGTATAGATAAATCCATTGTTGTTTTTGTTCGTTGTTTATTATTTTTTATGCTCAGCGGGATAGGCTATTTCAACTCTTGTAAGAGTGAAATTTATCGGCAGTTTAACGCCTGCCCGTTCAATTGAAATATCTATTTTCGAGTCTATTCTTCCTCTTAGCTTTTCAAGTATGAGATATTTGAACGCTTTTTCTCCTGTGGGTTCACCATTAATATGAGTAATAACATCCCCTCGCTTTACCCCGTGCTCTGATGCTGCGCTTCCTTTAATGACATCAAGCACAACCAGTGGTCCGATTTTACTTTCGACATCAGGATCAAATATCTGTGCTATCTTTACGCCGATCCCTCCGAATTTTCCATCTTCCGCATATGAAATGCTTTGAATAAACGGAATTGTAATGGATAAAATTAAAACGCCAACTGTGATGAAGAAAATAAATGTAAAATTTTTCTTGTTCATTCTGATCTCCTTTGCGATTTTTTAGATTAAATCTTACTGACTGATATGACGGCAATGTCCATTTCAGACTGCAAAGCCGTCTGTTTTCCAGGTGGTCAGATCCTTGCTGATAAACAGGCCTTCGCAATCCGGCATGTCCGCCAGCAGATCCATACTGTTTTGTTTACCTAACACCATGCAGGCCGTGGCTAGGGCATCGGCCAAAGCGGCATTGGGGGCCGTGATGGTACAGCTAGCCAGTTCCGGCGAGGAAAATCCAGTATGGGGATTGATAATATGGTGGTAGAGGAGATCCGGGCTAAAGGGCTGGTAATAATCGCCGGAGGTGGCCACCGCCATGCTCTCCACCTCAACGGTGAGCAGCTCTTGGGGCATCGCAGGTCTGGGATTCTTGATACCGATGCGCCAGGGAGTCCCTTGAGGCTTGCTGCCTTTGACCAACAGATCACCACCCGCCTCCACCAGCACCTGTTGAAAATCAAATTTTTGCAGAGTGGCAACGCCCTGATCCACGATATAGCCCTTACCTATGCCGTCCAAGGTTATACCCATGCCCGCAGAGTCCAGCCGGATTTGCTGCGGGTTGCAATGAATCCCTTGGTGGCCCATAGATCGTACCAAATTTTGGATCAAGGCCGGTTGCTTGAGCAATTCCTGTCCCTGCTGCTGATATAGGGTCAATAAGGGCAGGATGGTTATATCAAAGGCACCGGCTGTTTTTTTATTCACGCTCTGAGCCAATTCAAGCACGTTAAGTAGGTCTTGGCTCGGTTTGTTCAAAGAGCCGTTCTGATTTAGCTGTGCAACCTCACCTTCCTTTGTATCACGGGAAGTATGACGGGAAAGTTGGTTTTCCAATTTCCGCATCCGGGAAAAGGTCGCTGCCACTGCCGCCTCTGCCTGATCCCGATCTTTGCTGTAGACGGTGAGATTAAGCACAGTTCCCATCATGGAGACACTTTTTCTCACGGCTTGCAATCGGGAATCTTCAGGGGCGAAAGGAAAAAACCGAACAGCTCCGGCAGCCCCGGCAAGGGCGACAATGTGAAGAAATGTTCGCCGAGTCAGGTGGTTTTTTTTACTTATCTCTTGTTCCATGACAAATGCCTCCTCCCGGAAGCCTGAGGGAATAGGAAATCGCTTCTCAGCAATGTAAACACAATGGCTGAAAAATACTCCATAAAGTACGAC
>CBDTVG010000473.1:0-1750 GCA_965363745.1 uncultured Candidatus Electrothrix sp.
CCCGCCGATGTACAGCTCAAACCGTTCTGCCAATTCCGGGTACTCCGGCTTAGGCCGGGCCAGTGAGGCTAAGGCCACGGGATAATCATAGAGAAAAACCGGTACGTTCCAACCCAATTCAGGCTCCACCTTTTCCACCAGCATTTCGTCAAATTTGCCCGACTGAACAGCCGCCTCAGCCGACAGCCCCGCATACCGCTGAAAGGCATCTTCCACGGTCAACCGTTGCCAAGGTCGCGCCAAAGATATTTCCTGTTCATCTCGGCAAAGCACGGTCTGCCCGGCGACCTGCTGAATCATTTTTTCGCACTCATCCATCAACTCAACATAACTCCAGCCGATGCGGTACCACTCCAACATGGTGAATTCTTCTTGATGAAGCCGTCCCCTTTCCCCTTTACGAAAACAGTGGCAGATTTGAAAAAGGCGGGAGCAACCTCCGGCTAGCAATCGCTTCATGCATAATTCCGGTGAAGTTTGAAGATAGCGATTTTCGGAGGCAAGGGGAAGGATTTCCGCCTCCGGGATAAGAACCGGAAGGCGGATCGGGGTGTCAACCTCAATATATTGTTGGGTGAAGAAAAAATCCCGCACAGCCTGCATCATGCGGGAGCGTTTTTGCAGTCCTTCGGGAGATAACATATAGGTGTATAGGTGTTCAGGGTATCGTGAGGTGCTGAAGTCTTTAAAAATACCGAGCGGTTTTTCGTTATGCACACATTTCATTACAAAGTTGGGGCGAAAAACAAAAAAAGGAGTTAAACGGCTTGCGTTTAACTCCTTCTAAATACTGGTCGGAACGAGAGGATTTGAACCTCCGACCACTTGACCCCCAGTCAAGTGCGCTACCAGGCTGCGCTACGTTCCGAAATATTTTATTTGCAGAGTCTATCTACCATTTAGAGAGAGATTCTGTCAACAGCTTTTCCTGTTTTACGAGATAAAATCGTTGTTTTAATTCGGCAACAATTTGTTATTGATTCAACAGTTCCCGCAGGCGTTTTGAAGGTCGAAAAGAGACCATTTTGCGCTTGGTGATCATCATGGACTCTCCGGTACGGGGATTACGGCCCCGGCGAGGTGATTTATCACGTACGTTCAGGGTGCCAAACTGAACCAGCTTAAGGGATTCTCCGCCTACCAGAGTTTCTTTCATGGAGGCGAAAATAGCGTCAACCAATTCCGCTGAATTTCGCTGGGACAAGTCAAGTTGCTTATTTATGGAGACCGCCAGTTCTTTACGAGTGACATTACCTTTTGTTTCTTTCTCTTTGATCTTTGCTTGCTTTTTCATCTTTATTTATCCTTTCTTTTCCCGATATCGACCGCCGAAGCGAGACATCAGTGAATTGACTATTTTGTCATGAAAGCCGTCAACTGTTGTATCATCAAGTGTTTTTTCATCAGAACGATAGGTGACAGTCAAGGCGACACTTTTCATACCCTCTTCAATAGGATTGCCACTATAAACATCAAAAATATCGGCGTAAACAACATTCTGCTTTTTATGGACGATTATATCCTGTAACAGCTCACCGGCCCCTACGGTTTCAGGAACCAGTAGGGCAATATCTCGTTTTACTGAAGGGTAACGGGATAACGGGGTAAAAGCTTTTTTATTTTTTGGCAGGCTCAGTAGCAGATCAAGCTCCAGTTCTATAAAATATACATCCTGCTTGATGGAAAATGCGCGGGCGGTCTTTTGGGTCAATTTACTGAGTGTACCCAGCCGCTGTTCTCCGTCCATGAT
>CBDTVG010000474.1:0-1742 GCA_965363745.1 uncultured Candidatus Electrothrix sp.
GAAAAAAATCAAAAAAACAAACGAATTTTTAATAATAAAAAGATCAGCGACCATTTTGCTGTCATTCCGACCTCCGGTCTACCTGGTAGCCTGAGCGAACCGGAATTGAAAATCTACCAAATGATCGTACAGCGTTTTTTAGCAATTTTTTTCCCTCCTGCAATTTTTCATAAAACCCGTCGCTTATCCGTGGTAGAACAGGAAACCTTTCTTACCGAGGGCAAGATTCTGGTAGAACCGGGCTGGAAGGCCGTATATGGAGCTAAGGCCGGTGCCGGTGACGCAAAAACGCTTGTGGCTCTGCCTGAAGGAAAAACAGTCCTCTGTAAAGAAATTGAGCAGAAAAAACTCGCCACCAAGCCGCCGCCCAGATTTTCCGAGGCCACCTTGCTGTCGGCCATGGAGCATTCCGGCAAACTGGTGGACGACGAGGAGCTGGCCGAGGCCATGAAGAAACGGGGCTTGGGCACCCCGGCCACCCGTGCGGCGATTATTGAAAAATTGCTCAATGAGAAATATCTTGTCCGCGAACTCAAAGAACTGATCCCCACCGGAAAGGCCTTTGAGTTGCTGGCCCTGCTGGAAGCGCGGGAAATTGACGTGCTCGCCTCACCGGAACTGACCGGTGAATGGGAGTACAAGCTCAATCAAATTCTCAAGGGCAGCATGACCAGAGAACAGTTCATGCGGGAAATCCGTGAACAAACCTCTAAAATTGTCGAGAAAGTGAAGAGGGGGGACGAAGCTGTTCGGCAGGAGGCTCCTTTTTCTCCGGTTGATGGAGTAAAATTCTTTGAAAACGCCACAGCCTACGAATCCGAAGACGGTAAGCTGATGATCCGTAAGATACTCGGCGGTCGCATCATGGAGCAAGAGGAGATTGTTCGTCTGATCCAGGGCGAGATGGTAGGGCCGTACACGGATTTTCGTTCAAAAAAAGGTAAACTTTTTACCGCCTCAGTTGCTGTTAAGGATTCAAAGATTTCCTTTCAATTCGTCGATTCCACAGATGACCTTGATCTGGATGCGATTAAACAGCAGGAACCACTGGGCCTGTCACCGGTTGACCAAACCAAGGTCTTTGAAACACCCATGGCCTATATGTCGGAGTCGGCCTTTGACGGTGATCGAAAAAAAGGACTGCGCATCAGCAAGATGATCTTGGAACGCAGCATCAGTAAAGAGCATATAGTCCAATTATTGACCCAGAGTAAAACCGAGCTAATTAAGGGATTTATTTCCAAAAGAAAACGCCCTTTTGATGCCTACCTGCTCCTTGACAACAAAGGTAAAATCACCTTTGAATTTCCGCCGAGAAAACCACGGGCAAAGAAAGGCGAGAAGGAATAAAGATCACAGGCTGTATCAGGCCAGAACTCTGGCCTTAGACGATAGTTTTTTGTCCTGTTATAGCCGATGTTAACTGCCGTGCAGCAGTAATAAAAAGATAGCGGGAAGAAAGCCTCTGTTGGCAGAATTATATCCCGGCCCGTCAGGAGCATTTTCCACTTTCGGGTCGTAAGAATTCCCGTTCTTATCCAAGATATCTCTGTTCAGGTATTCCTGTAAATCGCTGTAACCGTCGTCGTCCCAATCGGTTGTTTTGTCTGCGGTCTGAAGGTTCCCGAAATAGTCCATTTCCCAGTCGTCGTCGGGTGTGATTAAAAGTGCGGTTTCAACAATTATTCGGTGCATAACTGTTCATGCTTCTGTTATAGTGAACCTTTCAAATAGGAGATATC
>CBDTVG010000475.1:0-1734 GCA_965363745.1 uncultured Candidatus Electrothrix sp.
TTTTTGCGGTGCGCCAGTCTTTCCGTTTTCAATTGAGCTGGCAGCACAGGGATATTCTGTATGAAAATTATTATACCCTCGGAACCAAAGAACCCTATCAGTATTCAGCGGCAGAGGCGGGCCGCAGGGCCTTGCGCAATTGCTGCCTCGCCTATCTGTTGGTTCCTGAGCCGGAAGAGGAGATGCGGGTGAATGAAGAGGTACTTAATATCGGCAGGGAACAGTACCGGCAGGCGGATAACATGACCGATGCGGTCGCCGCCTTGGCTACGGTGGTCAATGCGGACAGAGCGGCGGGCGACGAATTGCTCGCTGATTTTTATACACAATGGAAGAATGATCCTCTGGTGGTGGACAAATGGCTTATCCTCCAGGCGACCTGCACCCTGCCCGGCACCTTGAATCGGGTGAAAGAGCTGATGCGGCACCCGGCCTTCAGCATGAAAAATCCCAACAAGGTGCGCTCTCTGATTGGAGCCTTCTGCGGCAACGCCAACCAGTTTCATGCCACGGACGGCACAGGTTACAGTTTTCTGGCTGACCGTATTATGGAACTTGATCCTGTGAATCCTCAGGTGGCCGCTAGAATGCTGACTCCGCTGACCATGTGGAAACGCTATGATGCAGAGCGGCAGCAGCTCATGAGAACCGCTTTGGAAGGGATTGCCGCCCTGCCCGGCTTGTCCCGTGATGCGGGCGAGGTGGTGGAGAAAAGTTTGTGAGTAGCTTCTGTCAGTCGGGAGTCAGCAGGGAGAACGGGCCTGAACCATTTGTTCAGGCCCGGCCACGCAAGTCTCTTTTTTTGACAACAAGTGATTGTTTTACTTGACAGCGCAACAGAGTGGTGTATAGATAATAACCTGATGAGGAAATATATCAAATGATATAGAATTGATGTGCGACTCAGAAAAAACGATGCGATGATGTTCCGATCAGCGTTAGGGGTAAAAGACAAGGAAAATCGACATCAGTTTTTCTGATGATCCTGCCGGGACTTGTTGATGAGCATTATCGGAGAAGTGAGCGGTTGATGTTGAGCAATGCCGTCATATCTCAAAAAGCACTCCCCCCTTCATTCAACCGGAGGAACGAATATGGCAACGGTACATACCTGTCCAATGGCGGCCTGATGTCAATCCCTGACCACCCCGCAGTCCTATATTGCCCGCTACATGCCCAGAGGCGTGGCCGGATATGAACAGCTCGCCACCGGAGATGTGCGGAAGTAGCTCACCTGCCAGCCAAGAGCTGGCTGAAGATGTAGTAAAAAAGAAATTTGCAGGAAGATCTTAATATTGTTATGGAAACTGCTCTTGGGGA
This sequence comes from uncultured Candidatus Electrothrix sp., assembly GCA_965363745.1. GTDB lineage: Bacteria > Desulfobacterota > Desulfobulbia > Desulfobulbales > Desulfobulbaceae > Electrothrix. The sequence goes on from CBDTVG010000475.1 coordinate 1,321, forward strand.
TGCACCTGGCGCAAATCGACTTGTCTTGTCAGGTGGAAGCTGGAATGTGTTAAGTAAACTCACTGTAGAGATTTCCTACGAGGTGGGATAGTGAGCGCTCTTCGCACCGGGATAAATTAATAACAGGAGAAACAAGATGGCGACGAATAATTTACGACGTTTTGAAATGTTGGACGGTATGCCTGCTGATATTTGGCTGACCAATGAAAAACAGATTGGCAAGCTCATTGACAAACATAAGTTGGCACCTATTCCACAAAGGACGTTGCGCCGACCGAAAACAGTTGATACAGCCAAGATGATTGATATTGATTGGATAGACGGAATTAAAGGCGGCATAAGAGTGCCGCATTTTCATCATCAAGGCGAACTGTACTTGGTGAAACCAAAACAATGGCGTAAGTTTTCCAAAGC
>CBDTVG010000476.1:0-1725 GCA_965363745.1 uncultured Candidatus Electrothrix sp.
TCCATCGGGTCGGTAACGTTTGATCCTACTGCCAGTTGCTCTACGACTAATGGCTCTACGGCTGGCTGTACTGCTATCAATGTCTCAAATATAGGACCTCGGCCTCCGGCAGGCTTCAAAGTGGTCGATTCGATCAACAAGACCACTGAATACTATGATATTCGCTCTACGGTAGGTTTTTGCGGCACAACCGTTTGTTTTAATTGCGATACTACCCAGCTCACGCCAAGCCAAGCAAGTAGCCTCAAACTTGGACATTATGTCTGTAACAGCAGCGGCAGTTGTGCTTGGGAGAAGATAAACCCCAAGCTTTTCCATCTTTGCCATACTTGAGCCGCTGGATAAGGATGGTGACGGAATCGTCGACAGCAAGGACAACTGCCCAGAAACACCAAATGCCGATCAAAAAGATATGGACAATGATGGATTTGGTGATGCATGCGACAGTGACATTGACGGCGATGAAATTGCAAACGACGTGGACAACTGTCCGCTCGCTGCCAATGCAAATCAGGTGGATTTCGACAGCGATGGGAAAGGTGATGCCTGCGATCTCGACGATGACAATGACGGCATCGAAGATTCAGCCGACAACTGCGCAGGCACGGAAAACGAAGTGCTTGTTGACGGCAATGGCTGCTCCAGCGCACAGCGGTTCATGTTGATCTGTCCACCCGAAGCCAGCTACAAAAATGACAGTCTCGTAAAAAGTCAGAATTTACGTTTTTGGCAACGACAACTCAAGAGGTTACGAAGCAAAAAAAGGATATTTGGAACTTTTTACGAATCCATCAAGAATCATGGCGGTTATGTCTCTTGCGTTGCCAAGGAGGCAGGACATCAGCTGACTGAAAAACTGATCACCGAAGAAGCTAAGGATGCGGCTGTGTCGTCGGCTGCACACAAAGCGATATCGGAGATAAAAAATAACCACCGGTAAGAAACTTTTCGCAGAGGCGAACAGAATTTCGCCTCTGCATCTTTCCTCCTCCGGCCTTCCTCTCCGCAACAACTTCATTTTTTTTGCTCTTCCCTTTTCCCCTACCCGGCAAACAAAATACTTGTTCCGCACAAGCTCTCCAATGTACAATTATGCAACTTGCGTGTAAAATACGGTGAGGAAGCAAATACAACCGTAAATAGCAACAGTTCTGTACGAAATTCAAGCACACCGATAGAGGATAAAATCATTCCGTTGTCTTCTCGACTGCGGATAACTTCCTCCGTCGCCCGATCATCCAATCCGCACAGCCACCGAATGAGCATGAGCACCAAGCCCCTCCAAATGAGCCAGCCGCTGAATATGCTCGGCATCATTAAGCAGAGCCTGACGGGAATAGGAAATAATCGAACTTTTCTTGAGAAAGGTCTCCACACCCAGGGCGGAAGAAATCCGGGCTGTGCCCATGGTCGGCAGGACATGATTAGGCCCGGCCACATAATCTCCGGCAGCCTCAGGGGTATGCGGTCCGAGGAAAATCGCCCCGGCATGATTGATCTTCGGCAACCACTGCCAAGGCTCCTCCACCTGTAACTCCAGATGCTCAATGGCGATTTCATTGGCCAGCTCAATACCTTCGTCCACGGTTTCCACCACCATGATCACGCCCCTTTGCTCCAAAGAGGTTTTAGCGATATCCGCACGGCTGAGGTTCGGCAGCTGCCGTTCTAGCAGCAATTCCCGAAGGTATGCCAAATGACGTAATAAGGTAGTTTGAAAAATTG
>CBDTVG010000477.1:0-1692 GCA_965363745.1 uncultured Candidatus Electrothrix sp.
TGCCGCAATGGGATCCTTTCGGCGGTGATCCTCCTGAACAACGGGAGAACGCCCTCTGGCTGGTGGCCAGCAGGGAGCACAGTCCCGGCCTGATTGGGTCGTATCAGTTAGATTATCCTTTTTGGGGATTTACGGAAAAATAATCGTTTTTTAAACCCTTCAAGCAGGTTGTGAGAAGCGGTCAGATCCGCTATGATAGCGATATGTTTTTGGTTACGGATACAGCGAGATACTGTACAATTTAAAAAAAAGGTGCTCTGGCAAAATGAATAATAAAGCGAAAAAAATACTCTTTAGGTACTGGTTGGCTGCATTATTACTCACAACAGCCGGTATAGTGACCTCTCTTTATTCTGCGCACAGCCATTATAAAAATTACACCGATCCGCTCTACAGCAGTTTTTGTACGATAAGCAATGCGATCAACTGCGATACGGTGGCGCAAAGTCCTTGGTCAATCATGATGGGCGTGCCGGTTGCTTGGTGGGGTTTTCTCTTCTACCTGTTTTTTCTGTTTTTTCTTTTGACAGGGAAGTCTAAAACCGCGCAGGCTTGGCGAGGATACCTGTATGTCGCTCTCGTAGCCTCAACCGTAACCCTTGCCTTGGCTGGCGTGGCTGTTTGGAAAATCAAGTCGCTTTGCCTTGTCTGCCTGACTATTTATGCAATCACCTTCGCCCTTACCTATGTCTCTTGGATAGGCACACGGCGTTGTAAAGAACTTGGCGGAGCAAATGCTCCCGATGAGCAAAATAATCAGGCAGTGGATAAAGCGGTCGACAAGAAAAGAGTCTTGCGGAATTATGGTCTGGCCGGTTCGGTTTTTTTTATAGGTTTACTGATCGTTTATCTTTTTCTTCCCCGTTACTGGGAGATGTCCTCTTTCTCCACAGATCTTACTGATATACCCCACGGGCTGACCGAAGAAGGGCATCCCTGGGTCGGTGCTAAAAATCCACAAGTGACCATTACCCAATTTTCCGATTACCAGTGCTTTCAGTGCGGAAAGATGCATTTTTTTCTCCGCCAACTTCTTACATTGCACCCGGACACACTTCGTTTGGTACACCGTAACTACCCTATGGATCATGCGGTCAACCCTCAGGTTGTTCCAACTGCCTTTCATGAGGGTTCAGGTGATCTGGCAAAAATAGCTATTCTGGCCGGGATTCGTGATAAATTTTGGCAGATGAATGATTTGCTCTACGCTGCCTCCCGTGCAAAGATGAAAGAAATTCCCCTCCAAGATCTTGCCGACAAAACCGGACTGGAAAAAAATGAGCTTGCGGCGGCTTTGAGCCATCCTGACATAAAGGAAATGCTGCGCCGGGATATCTGGTGGGGCATGAAGCTCGGCATAACAGGCACACCGGCATTTTTGATTGACGGAAAAGTATATCAGGGTCATATTCCGAAAGAAATTTTGAAAAAAATTACGACGCTGCCGAAGAAGAAATGACTGTGCCCGCCTCCGATAAAAAACAGGAATATATCTTACGCACCATTCTTGGGATACTTGTCGCCGGTATTATGGTGCTGGCCTGTACGCCGCCGTTCAGTCGAGACGCTCTGATTCACCACCTCCAGATTCCTAAACTGTACCTCCAGCACGGCGGCATCTACGAAATTCCTGATTTAATTTTTTCCTACTACCCCATGAATCTTGATTTGCTCTATATGGGGGCCTTGCAT
>CBDTVG010000478.1:0-1677 GCA_965363745.1 uncultured Candidatus Electrothrix sp.
AGCAGGGCTAATGAAGCGGGATCAACCATCCTATCGAGTGTGCTGTCCGGTTCGGCGTTTTTATTTTTTTGGGCTGACAAGAACTGATCCAATGCTTATTATATGGATAATTTTCCGGCGGTTCACCGGAGAAAATAAAATACGATAATTTTGTACAACACATCTAAATACATGGAGAAAAATTATGCCGATCTATGAGTATGTCTGCAAGGACTGTACAAAACATTTTGAGGTGCTCAACACCTCATCAGACGAAACAGAAATCGTTAAATGCCCTGAGTGTCAAAGTTTGGAGGTGAAAAAAACAATATCTTCAAGCAATTTCAGGATGAGTTCAGGCGGTTCCTCTATTCCCGGTGGTGGGCCGTCCGGCTGTCCGTCCAATTCAAGATTTTCCTGAGCATAGCCGATAGAAGGCCCGTGCGGCTTTCATCGCTACGTTAGGGATTAGGGAAGAGGAACACACTCTGTCCTTCTCTTCCTTTTCTTTCTCGCCTCAGGACTGAGATAGTATACTTCCTCGTCTTTTTTCAGCATCCCGTATTTTTCCCGCGCCACCTTTTCCAAATATCCTTTATCATTCTGTAAAAATTTTATTTCTCTGCCCAGCTCAACGGTTTCTCTCAGCAGGCTCTTATTTTCCTCAAACAGCATATTTGACTTTTTTTTTAGCGTGTAATATGAATGCAGGCTGCAACCGGGAGCGAAAAAAATAAAAAACAGACCTGAAAAAACAACGGCCAGCAGAATACGGGTGAGCGCTTTTTTTTCCCGCTGGCTGAACCCTTTTTTTTGTTGCGGATGAACCGTATTGTATCTTATTTTTATCTGTAATTTTTTATTCATCTACGAATTCAGGTTGCGCAAACTTTAAACAGGTCATGGCGCTCCCTCATGGCATGATACATTATGAAGCATAATAAAGGACAAGCCAATGAAAAAATGTCTGGTCAGTAGCTGTCTCACAGGTTTATGCACCCGCTACGACGGACGGAGTAAAGCAAATGCGAATTTCCTGAAATCCCTCTGCGACTACCACTATATTCCTGTTTGCCCGGAACAGCTCGGTGGCCTGTCCACTCCCCGCACAGCCGCTGACTTGATAGACGGTGACGGCATGGATGTTTTGAACGGATTCGCCTCTGTGGTTAACCGGGACGGTGTGGATGTCAGTAGGCAGTTTATTGCTGGCGCCGAGGCCGTTCTTAAAATTGCTCAGGATCAAAATATACGGCTCGCCCTGCTCAAAGCCGAAAGCCCTTCCTGCGGGCTGAAAAAATTCGGGGTGACAGCGGCATTATTGCTTTGGCACGATATCAAAATTATTGAGTTTTAGCGACCTTTGCCGCATTGAGTTCATACCTTCTCATTTTGTCGAGCTTGTTCCGCCTTAACCATAGCCCGTTTTTCATCAATTCGTAAAAAACGAATCACCAGAATACCGGCCTCGTAGAGTAAATACAAGGGCCCTCCCATCAACGCCATATTGACCACATCCGGGGTGGGCGTAAGCAAGGCCGCCAAGATAGCAATGCCGAGCACTGCGAAGCGACGGTTCTTTTCATAAATCCGACGGGAAATAAGCCCCACCTGGGCTGAAAAAACCATAAAAACCGGCAGCTCAAAAATTACCCCGAAGGCTAAGATAAACATCGTCACAAAATTGATAAAACGACC
>CBDTVG010000479.1:0-1675 GCA_965363745.1 uncultured Candidatus Electrothrix sp.
AGTAATCAACCCCGGTCATTTTATCCAAAAATCCATGCCCAGCGTAGTAGATGAGCAGACTGTCCTTTTCCCCGGTCATGGTTCTGCGCAGATCAGATACAGCCTTCATAAGCTGGTCTCTGTCTGGATTGAGCACCAGCTTCACCGTAAAACCGTACTGCTTCTTCAGCACCTTGGCAACGGCCTTTGCGTCGGCAACTGGGGTCTTTAGATGGATAAGATGCTGATAGCTCTCTATACCGATCACCAAGGCGTGAAAGCGGCCATACGGAGAAGCGGCTTGTACGGGAACAGCGGCGGTCAGCAAAAGCAGCAGAAAGAACAGCAGTCTTCTGAACATGATCACTCTTCAGTCCCTCCGGTGCCTTTCCGCAGTGCAGCCAGCTCGGCACGGGCCTCCGCCGCCTTATCAATATCACCGTTCGTCTCCAGCAGCTCAGCGAACAAGGCCAGATTTTCCAGCTTTTCCTTGGCACCGTACAGGTAGGCCAACCTCGCCATGGCAAGGGCCTCTCCGATGCGTTCTTCCCTTTGCCAAACGCGGGCGATGTTGCTCAAGGGTTCACTCGCTTCAGACAAGCTCAAACCCGGTTTGTCCAATCGTTCCCACTCCCGATCAACGGCGGCCTGTCCCTCCGGTTCCTCCTGGCGCAAAGTCCCGTAAAGACGAACATTCTGGTCTTTCCGCACCGTCGCATCGTTCCTCGTTCTTGTCCCGGTGTCTGTTGTTTCCCTGACATTTTTCAGGGTCAGCTGCGGCACTCCCTGCCAAAGCATAAGACCGATAAGCGCAGTACCGAACAGGGCAAAATAGGTGCCGGGCCAAAAATTCGTCAGACTCAGCTTGAAACTCCCCGCTTCAACATCAGCGGAAGATGTTCCCGCTGCACAATGTTCTCCGGCGGCGGAGCCACTGAACAGGCGAAATCCCAAATAGATGGAAAGCGCACCGATACCGAGCACGGTCAGGCGATACAGGGTGACATAAAGGAGAAATCCAGTCGACAGGTTCATGCAAACTCCAAAGGTGCTGTTGGATAGGGGAAGGAAAAAGATAGCGGGATTGTACAAAAAAGAACCGAATTGCGCAAGGGTTGGCCAATGCCGTCCAAGGTGTTTTGTCGACCTACACCTTCTCCTGCGTCGCCTTACCAAGAATCCCCGCAGGCCGGAAGATCAGGATCAGCACCAGCAAAGAAAAGGCAAACACATCTTCATAATCACTGGACACATAGCCGGTGGCGAAGGCTTCGGTCAGGCCGAGGATAAAGCTGCCCAACACGGCACCGGGAATGGAGCCTATTCCTCCCAGCACCGCTGCGGTAAAGGCTTTGATGCCCGCAATAAAGCCAATAAAAAAGTTAATCTGTCCCACATGGGAGGCAATGAGTAGGCCACCCAAAGAGGCAAGCGCAGAGCCGATGACAAAGGTGAAGGAGATCACGTTATTTATATTGATTCCCACCAGCATGGCCATGGTTTTATCCTGGGCTGTGGCCCGCATAGCCGTGCCGATTCGGGTAAATTTGATCAACCAGGTCAGCACGACCATGACCAGCGCCGTGGTCATCAGGATGACAAAATCCGTTGAGCCGATAACATAGGCGTAAGGTTCTAAGAAATCAAACTCCGGGATGAGTTCAGGAAAGGAAAGGAAGTCGGAAGTTTGGGCCAG
>CBDTVG010000480.1:0-1671 GCA_965363745.1 uncultured Candidatus Electrothrix sp.
TATCTTCTTCCTCTATCGGCCCTTCAAAAAAAGCAGGCCAGAAAAACGCCCCACTGACCATGGCCCAGAAAACATCTGCAGCCAGCTTCGGGCAGTCCACCCGCAACCTTCCATCTTTGACAGCCGCCTCCAGCCAAGTGACAAGACCGCCCTCAAGTTCCTGTGCCTTAGCTATAGTTTTTCGTGTAATATCAGGCTGAGAAATAGAAACTCCGATCGCCACCTTCATCAGGCTAAACCAAGAAGGATCTTTGGTCACAGCAATCTTCACCTCAGCAAAATCACTCAGTTGATCCTCCAAGCTCCGCTTAGTGGAGTAGTGTATTTCCTGCAACCGATACGCTTCGCAGATAAGCCGCTTCAGCACCTCCTGAAACAACAAATCCTTGCCGGGGAAATAATTATATACCGTCCGTTTTGATGCCTGCGCTGTCTCGGCGATATAATCCATGCTGGCGTTATCATAGCCCAGTTCTTGAAAAGCCTTCACCGCCGCATTAACGATGGTCTCTTTCTTCTTCGTTTTTCTATTTTCCTTTTCCATATCAAATAATTAAATAGATTGCCTTGATTTATACTTGACAAGTATTTGCCCAGAAATTACACTGCACAGTGTAGTGTATCCATGCGTACAATTAACCGTCAAGCAAAAAGCTCAAATATAAAAATACATGAAAAACAAAATGAAAGCATTACCCTTGAATTTGGCTTTAGTTTTTCTCCTACTGACAGGATGCTCGGAAGAACAAAAAATTACTCCCCCTGTTATCAGGCCGATCAAGACCCTGCTACTCAATAGTTTGGCATCCCAAGAAAAAACCCGAACCTTCCCTGGAAAGGTTCATGCCTCCCAGCAGGTTGATCTGGCCTTCAGGATATCCGGACCTCTGATTGAATTTTCCGTCAAAGAAGGACAGGAGGTAAAAAAAGGCGATCTCCTAGCCCGCATTGACCCTAGAGATTACCGGACAGAACTTTCCCGCGTGAAAAGCGCCCTAGCCGAAGCACGCGCCAATCTTAACTCCATGAAAGCCGGGGCGCGGCCCGAAGATATCAAGGTGCTGAAATCCCAGGTGGTTGCGGCTCAGGCACGACGAAGAGAGGCGGGACAAAACTTTGAGCGACAAAAAAAGCTCTATTCCAAAAATATAGGGACCAAGGCAGATTATGATCGCTATGAAAGTGCCCGCGACGTGGCAAAAGCTCAGCTGAACACCGCTTCGCAAAATCTCAAAAAAGGACAAAAAGGAGCACGCAAAGAAGATGTCAACGCCATGACCTCCCGCATCAGAGGGCTGGAAGCGCACCGGAAACAAGCTGCGGCGGCCCTTGACGACACCTTTCTCAAAGCACCCTTTTCCGGGGTTATTGCAAAAAAGTTTGTTGAGAATTTTCAAGATGTAGGGGATAAAAAACCCATTGTGAGTCTTCAGGATGTATCCAGCATAGAAATACTTGTCCATATTCCAGAAAAGGACATAGCCACGGTCAAAGAAAAAGACATTGCTACAATAACAGCAAAATTCGATTTTTTGCCCGGCAGAGAATTTCTCCTTCAGGTCAAGGAACACGGCACCGAGGCCGATCCTCAGACAAAAACCTACCCCATTACCCTCAGCATGCCTTCCCCAAAAGATGTCAGCCTGCTACCAGGTATGACCGCCACCATAA
>CBDTVG010000481.1:0-1655 GCA_965363745.1 uncultured Candidatus Electrothrix sp.
GGATAATCCCGGTTGAGTATGGATTCATAGGCCAGCAACCCCATGCCGTCCAGAGAAAAGATAGTTTCTATCAACAGGCTGCCGGTGAAAAAAGACGTGATAAAAAAGCCGGGAAAACCGGTGATAATGGGAATAACAGCATTACGAAATACATGCCTGTATAAAACCTGCCCGTCCGTAAGTCCCTTGGCCCTTGCGGTCATCACATATTGCTTGCGGATTTCCTCAAGAAAGGAATTCTTTGTCAGCAAGGTCATGACTGCGAGACTTCCCACAGTGGAGGCTGTAATGGGCAGCACCATATGCCAAAGATAATCCATTACTTTACCGATTGTACTCATTTCATTCCAGTTGTCGGAAATAAGGCCGCGCAGAGGGAAAATATTCCAAAAACTACCCCCGCCAAACAGAACGATAAGCACAACACCGAGAACAAAGCCGGGAACAGCGTAGCCGATTAAAATAATCGTGCTGCTGACAATATCAAAGCGGGAACCGTCCCGGATTGCCTTGCTGATGCCCAAGGGGACGCAGACCGAGTAGACAATAACGAAAGACCATAACCCCAAAGACATAGACACTGGCATTTTGGAAATGACCAGCTCCGCCACCCCTCTCTGGTGGTAATAAGAATCACCGAAATCAAAAACCAAATAGGAACCCATCATGGAGAGAAAACGTTGCAGGGGCGGTTTGTCAAAGCCGTACAGCTTCTTTAGCTGCTCAACCCGTTCCTGATCAAGCCCCTGCTTGCCTTGGTACAAACGACTTGCGCCGCCGCCCGCCTCGCCGCCAGTGCCCTGCCCTTCAATTTGGGCCATCATCCTTTCAACAGGCCCGCCCGGCACAAATTGGGTGATCACAAAGGTGATGAACATAACTCCGAATAATGTCGGAATCATGAGTAAAAATCGTTTTAAAATGTATAGGCTCACAGATCCACCACCACTGTAGCACCTCCCCTTCTGGGGTCACCGACTCCACCGACTCCGGGAATAACCGCATGAACACCGCCGAAATAGAGATCCAAATCATCCCAAATATTGATCGTCGCCCGGTCTTTCAACGCTTTCATCCCCTGCTCGCTGAATCCGGGTTCAATCTGTAATATCTCTTCATCTCCATCCCAATACATCCTTGGAGCAACAACAGCTTCGGATAGGCTCCGGTTGAAATCAATAATTTGGGTCAGCACTTGGGTTAATGCGGTTCTGATACGCTTGGAACCGCCGCTGCCGAAGACCAGCTTGACCTCGTCATCATGCAGCAAAGCCGAGGGAGACATCATGGAGCCGACCCGTTGTCCAGGAGGTTCCGCATGGAAACCGGCCGGATGGAGGTCGTCCTCACCCATCATGTTGTTCAACATAATACCGGTTCCCGGTACGAAATAACCGGAACCTTCCCCATTGGAACAGGTCATGGAGGCAGTGTTGCCCTCGCTGTCCGCCACAGAAATATGGGTGGTGCCTCGGCTGAACTGGCGAATCGTGTCCACACTGCTTTGTATCTCCCTGCCTGCGATAAAGTCGGCCAAGGTTTCAGGGGTGGAGATCCCTTTTTTCCGCAACCGTTCGACCTCCCGCATAAGGCCGAGGGTAGCGACCAAATGTTCAGGACTGCCCCAATCTTTTTTCAAGCCGTTTTCCTGTGCT
>CBDTVG010000482.1:0-1651 GCA_965363745.1 uncultured Candidatus Electrothrix sp.
AAAAATGAGGACAGCAGCATTGATATTCATTTTAACGGCGAGGTCAAGGCGGATCGTGATTTTGTTTTGGAATGGGAGCCGAAAAAAAGTCAGGCTCCCATCGTCACCCTGTTCAGCCAACAAAAAGGAGACGAAAAGTATATGCTGCTCATGGTTATGCCGCCGGAAGTAGAGCAGCGTGAACCTTTAGCCCGCGAGACAGTTTTTATCCTCGACACCTCCGGCTCCATGGGTGGAGAATCCATCAGGCAGGCAAAAAAAGCCCTGTTGATGGCGGTGGAACGTATGCGACCGCAGGATCGGTTTAATGTGATTGAGTTTAACAGCAGCGCAACCGTTTTATTGAGCGACAGCAAACCGGGCAGCAGGGAGAATGTGCGACAGGCCGTCGCCTTTATAGATCAACTTGAGGCTAACGGCGGCACTGAAATCAGAAAGGCTCTTGATTTGGCTCTGGACGGGAAGCTGAAGCACGAACGAATCCGCCAGATTGTTTTTTTGACAGATGGATCTGTCAGCAATGAGGAAGAGTTATTCACCTTGATACACAATCGTCTCGGTGATTCCCGCCTGTTCACTGTTGGTATCGGTTCGGCTCCGAATAGTTATTTTATGACTAGGGCCGCAACTATGGGCAGAGGTAGCTATACCTTTATCGGCAAGCTGGAAGAGGTGCGGGAAAAAATGACAACCCTGTTCACCATGCTTGAGCAACCGGCCATCACCCATATTCGGCTGACTGACGCTGACGGAGTTGAAGCAACGCTTGAAACTCTTCCTGCTTTGTTACCTGATCTGTATCAAGGAGAACCTTTGAGCGTGGTCATGAAGAGCAGGGGAGGTTTGCAAGGGCTTCAGTTGTCTGGATTGCAGGCGGGGAAGCCTTGGCAAATCACTGTTGATACAACAGCCTTTGCCGAGCGACCGGGTATCGCTGTGCTTTGGGCCAGAAAGAAAATCAGAATATTAATGGACAGTCTCGCTGCCGGGGCTGATCCTGAGCAGGTTAAACGAGAGGTAACAGCCTTGGCTCTCGCCAATCACCTTGTCAGTCGGTACACCAGTTTAGTCGCTGTGGAGGAAAAAATATCACGCCCGCAGGAACCGGGCTCTCCTTTGCAAAAATCGTTGCGGAAGAAACAGGTGAAGACCAATCTGCCCGCCGGTTGGCAACAGGAACAGGTCTTTGCCGGTGGGGCCAATACGGCAAGCCCGGCGGCTCTGTTGTTGCTCACAGGTCTGGTGCTGCTGATTCTGTCCGGCCTGCTTGCCCGGATGCAACGGAGAATGCCGTGAAAGGCGGCTTGTCACGGCGGGTGGTCAGATTGCTGACCATCTTGCTTGCGGTTGCCGGTATTCTGCTCTGCGGCAAAGGGGGGTGGATACATGTCAAGGCCGGGTTGGCTCAACTGCTCCTGCAACAGGCGTGGGAGCAGACCCTAAGCCGGGGTCGGCCTGTCAAGGCATGGCCTTGGGCTGATACCTGGCCAACCGCTCGGTTGATAGTGGAAAAATACAATCAGGATATTATTGTGCTTGCGGGACAGGCAGGAGAATCCCTTGCCTTTGGTCCGGGGCTCTTGGCAGCAGGTGCGGAGCCTGGAAAGATGGGCACCTGTATTCTGGCGGCCCACCGTGACACCCATTTCAG
>CBDTVG010000483.1:0-1639 GCA_965363745.1 uncultured Candidatus Electrothrix sp.
ATCACGCATCGGAACAACAGGAACCCTGTTTTTTCCGCCTGAACCAACGAGTAAAAATCTGCTGTAAAGGACGAATCGAAAGGAGAAGCAGAACAACGGTGGCTGACAGCATCAACCAACCCGGCAACATCTCTCCGTGCCGAGCAACTGCGGCGACCGCTGAAAGACCGAGAAAGCCGTACAGTGCATCCACAGCCAGTCCGCACAACACACTGACCACAGCGATGGACAGCAGGTATAAACCGGTCGCCCGTTTTCCCAAAAGACCGATCAACACGGACAGCGAGGTGATATTCGTGGCCGGGCCGACCAGCAAAAAGACCAGTGCGGTGCCGGGACTGACTCCCTTCATGATAAAGACCGCCGCAATGGGTGTTGAGGCTGTGGCGCAGATATAGAGCGGAATCCCAAACAGCAACATAACAAGCATGGAGGAAACACCGCCGCCGAGATAGGTTGCGATCATGGCATCAGGCACCAGCACCGTGATAACTCCGGCTAGCAGAAGGCCCGCAAAAAACCAGCCCGCTATATCCCCCCAGATATCAAATATTGCATACTTCAGCCCAGTTTTCAATTTTCTCGGAAATTTCTTCAACAAGCCCGATTCCTGTGCATCGCCAGCACAAGCGGAGCAACCCGGTTCCTTTGTGTTCTGCTCAGGGGCAACCAGAAGAGCAGGTTCCTGGGGAGCAGGAAAAAAGAAATTTTCAGCAACCCCGGCAATCACAGCCGAAATAAAGGCGGAAACCGGACGGGCGATGGTCATAATCGGATCAAGCAAGGCCCAGGTGATGGAGATGGAATCCACCCCGGATTCAGGCGTGGATATCAAAAAGGCGGTGAGTGCGCCGTTGTTGGCACCCTGCTTTTTTAAGGTGGCCGCCGCTGGCAACACCCCGCAGGAACAGAGTGGGATGGGAATGCCGAGGAAAGCGGCCTTGAACACCGAGCTGAAACGACCAGAGCCTAAATGGGTGGCCACAAAGGTGGGAGATAAATACTCTTTGAGCAGGCCACCGATCAGTAAACCAAACAGCATATATACAGAGGACTGATTCAGCAAGGCCCACGAGGCATGCAGCGCATCATACACAAAGGACATCATACTTTATTCCGGGCAGATGGATTTATAAAACTCATACTCGCCCTTGTCACTGATCTTGACGATAATCGCACATTTCTTGGGATCTCCCTGTTCGGTAAAGGTCATGTCACCGGTGATTCCCTTGAAATCCTTCACCTTGGCCAGAGCATCACGAACAGCCTTGCGGTCTTTTTTGATCTTGCCGGTAATTTTTCCAGCACCTTCAATGGCGGCCTGAGCCAGCCCTAAGGAATCCCAAGTCAGGGCGGCCACATCATCAGGTACATAGCCGTATTTTTTCTTGTACCGATCAATAAAGGCCTTGGTTGCGCCTTTGGCACCAGCGGCGGCGTAATGGGTGCTGAAAAACTGGCCGTAGCAGGCCTCCCCGCACAGCTCAACGGTTTCGGCGGAACCCCAGCTGTCACTGCCGACTATGGGACCTTTCCAGCCCAAATCCTTGGCCTGCCGCACGATCAGAGCCACCTCATTATAATACTGAGGGGTGAACAGCACCTCGGCACCTGAGCGAATAATCTTGGTCAACTGCGA
>CBDTVG010000484.1:0-1632 GCA_965363745.1 uncultured Candidatus Electrothrix sp.
TTTCTCTTTAACTCTGGATCTGAACAGCATGAAACCTCCCAAGCAATTTTCATGAAATTATTTCTGGCTGACAGCTAACGGTTTGAATTCTCCTGAACAACAGTACATATTCCCGCAACAGTTGGCCGGAACAGATGCCGCCCGTTGCAAGAAACTGGCCCACAATCTTCACGTACCGGATATTGTCGCCGAACTCCTATATCAACGCGATCTTACAACTGCGGATGCCGCCCAAACCTTCCTTTTTCCCAAACTGGCGGAACTGCCGTCTCCCTTATCCCTGAAAGGACTTCCCGAAGCAGTCGATCTGTTGGCCGAGACTGTTCATTCCGGCTGGCCGGTGGTCATTCATGGCGATTACGACGTGGACGGTATTACCTCCACCGTGCTGTTATCTGATTTCCTTAAGAAACTTGGTATTGATGCAGTTTGTCATTTGCCGAACCGGCTGACCGATGATTACGGTCTGACCATGCGCTCTGTCGCTGCGCTGGCGGAAAAGGTGACCATGCCCGCCGTGCTGATCACGGTGGACTGCGGCATATCCACGGCCAAGGAAGTTCGTTATGCCAAGGAATTGGGATTCAAGGTCATTATCACGGATCATCATCAGCCTTCCAGCGATCCAGAAAAAATGCCTGATGCCGATGCTGTGATCAATCCTCAACAGCAGGGTTGCGATTTCCCCTATAAAGAATTATGCGGGGTAGGGGTGGTCTTTTTTTTGCTCATGGCCCTGCGTCGAAAAATGGTAGGGGAGGGCGTTTGGACAGAGGATACCATGCCAAACCTCCGGGATTATTTGGACCTCGTCGCCTTGGGTACGGTTGCAGACGTGATGCCGTTGACCGAAGTGAACCGAATTTTGGTCAAGGCCGGACTTGAGGTCATAAGTGAACGCCACCGACCGGGAATTCGGGCACTTTGTGCGCAGGCTGGGATGAAGGAAGGCTTTGTTTCTGCGGAAAATATCGCTTATCAGCTGGCACCGAGGATCAATGCCGCCGGAAGGCTGGGTAATCCGCAGCTCGCCGCTGATCTGCTTTTGAGTCCTGCTGGCTCGGCGGCAGAACTGGCCATAGAACTGGATCAGGCCAATATTTTGCGCAGGGAGCTGGAAGCCGCAATGCTTGACGAGGCTGTTCGGCAGGCGGAACAACAGATCAGCAAGGATCATCATGTCAGCCTTGTCTTATACGGCGCAGATTGGCACTTGGGAGTTATAGGCATTATTGCCTCCAGAATGGTTGACCGCTATCAGCTACCCACATTGGTCTTTACCGGAGATACCCAACCGTACGCAACAGACCAAGTACCGGAAAAAGTTGCTAAGGGATCAGGTAGGTCTGTTGAAGGACTTAATCTGCATCAAGCGCTTGAGCTGTGTCAAGACCGAATCATCCGATTCGGCGGTCATGCGATGGCCGCTGGCTTGACCGTGTGCATGAAAGAGTTTGACGAGTTTCGTGCGGAATTCGATAGCTGTATTAGCAAGATGGAGGGTAAAGAGCAGAGGTGGGGAGTCCCGATTGATGCGGTGTTGAGCGAGCGGGAAGATTGCCAAGAGCTGGTGCGGGGCCTTCAGCTCATGGAACCATTTGGCGAGGGAAATCCTGAACCGGTTTTTTTATT
>CBDTVG010000485.1:0-1617 GCA_965363745.1 uncultured Candidatus Electrothrix sp.
TTTCGAACTGCCGTGACAAAAAAACACCGCCGACTCCTGCCGACGATGTTTCGTATGTATACGGTATCCTAAACAGTTTTATTCCGCACTTAAGCCATAGGTGGAGCAAGCCGCACCAAGCCCGCCCGCATATCCCTGCCCGACAGCGGTAAATCTCCACTCGCCGCTTTTTTTGTATACTTCACCGAAAACCATGGCTGTTTCCATAGAATAATCTTCAGTAAGATCAAAGCGGACAATTTCTTGATTATTTTCATCGTTTACAACGCAGATAAAGGCGTTGCTCACCTGACCGAAGTTCTGGGCCCGAAGATCAGCCTCATGAATCGTACAAACAACAGCCAACCTTTCCACATCCGGGGCGTTGCGTTCTAGTGCATTGAAGTCAACTTTGATGATCTCATCAGCCCCGTCACCACCGCCGGTCAGGTTGTCGCCCATGTGCTCAACAGCACCTTTTGCGCCGGTCAGATTGTTGTAAAAAATAAAGTCCTGCTCGTTACGGGCCTTGCCCGTCGCAGTCAATAAAAAAACAGATGCGTCCAAATCAAACTCATCTCCGTCAGTTGACCGTTCATCCCAGCCCAAGCCGATAAAAATCTTCGACAGTCCGGGAGCTTCTTTGGACAAAGATATTCTTCCGCCTTTTTCTAATGAAATACCCATTTTTTCTACCTCCTTAATTTTCTGTGATAGATAAATTGTTTTCCTTACAATGTGGGCGCGATGATCGGCAACAGCTTATCAAAGGTTCTGCCTTTTCCCCATTCTCCCAGCGCCTTAAATTTCCATTCGTTGTTATGACGGTAGAGTTTCGCAATCACAAGTCCTGTATGGCCGCCTCCCTCTACGCTGAGATCGTAATTCGCAATAACCTTTTGTGTTTTATTGTCTTTTAACACACAAAACGCATTGGGAATGCCGTCAAAAGAATCACTGGAAAAACTGTTTACCGTAAAAACAAGCGAGAAAATATTGTTCGGCACAGCGTTAAGCCGCACCACAATTTCTTCATTCGGCGCACCTGCTTGTCCTCCGCCCGTCAAATCATCTCCGCTATGACTGATCGAACCGTCCTTACTGTTAAGTTGCTGAAACCAGATAGCGTCCTTCAGCGTCTTTTTTTCGTCAAACATGAGACATGAGGCATCCAAGTCAATATCCACCAGTTTGGTACCACCGAAAAATCCTTTTGTTTTTTTTTGTCCCCAGCCGAGTCCGAGGACGGCATCAGTTAAACCTGGGGCCTCTTTTGCAAGAGAAATATTGGCACCTTTTGTCAGCTTAATAGCCATAACAGCACTCCTTTTAAAGGGTTTAATTAAAAATTCTCTAATGTTTCAAAAAAAACTACCTGCTGCTATAGTGCTTGTCAAGAATTATGTCTTATTTAATAGAATTAAGGAGTAAAGCAATCCGGCTTTTTTTTGCGCTCGCAACCTTTTCACTCTTTCTTCCCGGCAATCCTCCTTGACATAGTTCTCTTTGTTGTGATAATTATTATTAATAATAGCAAGAATCTTAGGTGCAATTTTTTCCGCTCACTTTTTTAAAAAGAGGGAGAATTTTCCCGCCTAATTTCTGTTAAAAAAAAGGAGGAAAAAATATGAAAGGAAT
>CBDTVG010000486.1:0-1617 GCA_965363745.1 uncultured Candidatus Electrothrix sp.
GAATCCGCTTCACCTGAACGTCGAACATTGCCCTGTGGTCAACCTTCATGTTGTCGCGATATTGAATCAGCTGGGAGAAATCCTGTTTATTATCCTCCTTAACCTTGCGCCACGCCTCTAAAAAGGCGACATCATCCGCCAATGGTTCCAGCTTGTGCAATTCCTCAAGATCGGTGATCCATTGTTCACCGATCGCCTCGGTAATCAGCCGAGTCAGACGCGGGTTACTGACAGCGATCCAGCGGCGGGGAGTCACTCCGTTGGTGACATTGCGAATTTTCCCCGGATACATGGAATGCCAGTCCGCCAAAGTGCGCTGACGCAAAAGATCCGTGTGCATGGCCGCCACCCCGTTAATGGACTTGGAACCCATGCAGGCTAAATTAACCATGCGTATATATTTTGATCCTGATTCATCAATAATTGACATCCGGCGCAACCGTTCGTCATCACCGGGATATCTGATACGAACCTCATCAAGAAAGATCCGGTTCAACTCAAAGATAATTTCTAAATGCCTGGGCAGCAGGCTACCGAACAGATCCAGAGACCATTTTTCCATAGCCTCGGGTAACAGGGTATGATTGGTATAACAGAGCGTTTTTCGGGTGATCTCCCAGGCAATGTTCCAGTCATAGAAATGCTCATCCACCAATAGCCGCATCAGCTCAGGCACAGCCACAGCCGGGTGGGTATCGTTCAGCTGACCTTGAAAATGCTCATGTAAATTGTGTAGGTCATCGTGCCGGAATAGATGAAGGCGGATCATGTCCTGGAGGGAGCAGGAAACCAAAAAGAACTGCTGTTCCAAGCGCAACTTCTTGCCCTGGAACTGTGCGTCATTGGGATACAATACCTTGGTGATGGTTTCCGCCTGGATCTTGTCTTCCACCGCCCCATAATAATCGCCTGTATTAAAATCGGCAAAATCAAAGGAGGAATGCGACTCGGCGCTCCACAGGCGCAGATAGTTGACCGTATTGACCTTGTATCCAGGAACCGGCGTGTCGTAAGGCACACCGGTTATGACCCGGGCGGGTCGCCAGCGTATTCGACGGATCCCTCTCTCTGTATGATATATTTCAGAATGGCCACCGAATCCGACATCACAAGCCATGACCGGCTTTTTGATTTCCCAGGGGTTGCCGGGGTGGAGCCACCGATCACTGAGCTCCTTTTGCCAGCCGTTGACGATTTCCTGATCAAACATGCCGTACTCGTAACGGAGGCCGTAGCCTATGGCCGGGATCTGTAACGAGGAAAGGGAATCAAGATAACAGGCGGCCAGTCTCCCAAGACCGCCGTTGCCGAGGCCGGGTTCTTCCTCATGGTCAATAATACGTTTCAGATTCAAGCCGCTTTCCTGCGCAGCCTGCGCAAAATCCTCGTACAAGCCGAGATTGACCAAGTTATTATGCAGATGCGGACCAGTGAGAAATTCCGCTGACAGATAGCAAACAATCTTAGGATCTTTTTCTAACAGAGACTCCACTGAATTGACAAAGAGATACTGCAACCGATCTCGCAAGGTGTAGGAAACAGCCAGATAGTAATCGTTCAGAGTGGCGGTTCTTGCGGTTACTCCCTGTCGATAGAACAGGTTGTAGGCAAAGGCCC
>CBDTVG010000487.1:0-1613 GCA_965363745.1 uncultured Candidatus Electrothrix sp.
GATCAAGATCAATCGTTCCTTTGATGATTTGATCAGTTCTTCCAGTAGATAATTCGTTGCGGTGGTATTTAAAAACTTAGCCATCAGTCTCTCCGTTGATTTTATTTCCAACTGTATTTTTTCATAAAGGAAGGCAAATCCAACACCTTTCAATTTCTTGAAAAAAGCATACTTTGCATATTGTCGCAACAAAAAAAGGGAGTGCCAAACGGCACCCCCTTTTGCTCACAGCTAATGCTGACAGTTAAAATGGAGAAGAGTAGAACTCCAGTAGAACTTGACTCATCTTGACTCAGCTTGATTGACCAAAGCCTGTACCGTCTGGGCAATAGACTCCCCATCAAGCCCCTGCTGTTTGTACAGATCAGTAGGACTTCCAGAACCTCCATACTGCTTCACCCCGAGGCGTTTCAATGGAGGAGCGATCCCTTTATCCAGCAAGGCAACCGCAACAGAGGCACCCAAGCCGGTCTCCACATGATGATCCTCAACCGTGACAATCGGCCCGATGGCGGCGGCCTCAAGCACAGCTTTTTCATCCATGGGCAACAAGGAGGCCATATTAAGCACGCCCACAGATTTCCCCTCGTCCTTCAGGATCTGCCAAGCCTCAATACAGGCCGGAGTCACCGCACCATAGGTGATAATGGTGGCATCGCTGCCCTTGCGCAACCAATCCGCCTTGCCCGCAGTGAAGACATAATCGGCATCATAAAATACTGAGCCGTCTTCTTTGGTGATGGTTGGCATTTTTGAGCGTCCCATACCAACAAAATAATTACCCGGCTGGGTGGCGATATAACGGGTGATCCGATCCGTTTGGTTGGGGTCGGCGGGCATAAATACGGAAAACCGGAAATAATTTTTCATCAAGCCGAGATAATCAATGCATTGATGAGTAGGCCCGTCTTCGCCCACATCCAGCCCCACATGGGTGGCGACCACCTTGATATTGGCGTGGTTGAAATCATTGAGCCGATTCTGGTTGTACACCTCGGACACGGCAAAGGAACCAAAGGTGGAGAAAAAGGTAACCAAATTTTCACAGCTCATAGCCCCGGAGAAAGCTGCGGCATGATGCTCCTGGATCCCTAATTCAAAATAGCCTTCCGGCGAGTGCTTATGAAAACCGCCCATCTTAACCGATCCTTCCAGGTCGCAGGAAACCCCGGTGATGACCGGCGGCTCACCCGGCTTATTATTGGCCTCAGCCAGTCCCAACAGGGCATTGCCATACCCGGAACGGCAGTCGGTCTTTTCATCGGCGGCATAGACAATGGGAGTGCCCGGCTGAATCTCCGGATAATCAGCACGAGGCGGCATAATGGTGTTGGTGCTCACCGGCTCAGTGCGCCGCTGTTGCCAATGCTCGAAATCGTTGTCCACACCCAGCTCAGTTAGGGCATCGGCCAACATATCCGGAGGCAACGGAGAACCGTGGTATTTGGCCTTGTTTTCCATAAAGGAAATACCCTTGGCCATGACAGTACGGGCCACAATCACTGTGGGCACGCTGCTGGTATTTTGATAGGCAACCCGCATGGCCTGATAGATGCTGTTGTAATCATGTCCGTCTTCCAGATAGACCACATTCCAGCCCAGCACCCGGTACA
>CBDTVG010000488.1:0-1597 GCA_965363745.1 uncultured Candidatus Electrothrix sp.
AAGCAAAAGATACCATGATGACCTTGGTACAAACTGCAAAAAAATGACGGTCAATGTGTTTGATTACATCCATGATCGCATGAGCCAAAAGTACGAAATGCCTTCCTTGGCATCCATCATCTTATCTCAATCTCAGCATACCTCATCCGATTCTGTCTAAAAATATTCCTGCTACCCTGGATTTTGGAGAGGATACATAAAATGCCTCGTTGAGGCTGCATAACATGATAAAGTAAGATTACTTTATTATGTTATCGTCACTTCGGGAATTGCTGCAATGTCTGTTAGTCTGTTATAGTGCCATCTGAGCGTTACTCAGTAGCTTATCAGCGAGCGGCTTCCGTTCCGCCGGAGACATTAACAACCCCTTGACGACAGGAGAAAATCTTGGGCATTGCGAAAACTATTATCTGGATTATTACAGGCGGTATTTTGTTCGCTTGGATTTTTGATGACTCGGAAAATATCCTTTTAGGGATGGTGCTTGGCTTCTTGTTGGCCAGAAACTCTGTGCATGGAAAAGTGCTGGGGCGGATGGAAAAGCGGCTTGAGAAATGTGAAAAGTTGTTGCGATCAGCTTCTGAAAAAATCATCGCTCCCGCCGATCCTGCATCTATAGAAAAGAGCGGT
The DNA here is from genome assembly GCA_965363745.1 of uncultured Candidatus Electrothrix sp. Taxonomy (GTDB): domain Bacteria; phylum Desulfobacterota; class Desulfobulbia; order Desulfobulbales; family Desulfobulbaceae; genus Electrothrix. The sequence goes on from CBDTVG010000488.1 coordinate 631, forward strand.
GTCCAGAGTAAAGCTCCGAAGCGACATGAACCGTTCACGCCGACTGATAAAGTAGCCGTCAGCGTGGACCGGGAGCGGGTCAGTCCAGAAGCCCTGCAAGCCGCAGATGCTCGGCCAGCAATCTCTTTTCCGGCTTCCTCAGCTTCTGGTGCCTCACCCTCCCCTGATCCCCTGAATGTCATATCTTCCTATATTTGGGATTTTTTCACCCAAGGTAATGCAGTGTTGCGGGTGGGTCTGCTGATCCTCTTTATCGGTGTTTCCTTTCTGCTGAAATATGCTGTTGAGCGCAATATGCTTTCCATTGAGTTGCGTCTGCTTGCTGTTGCCCTGGCCGGAATAGCCATGTTGCTCTTTGGTTGGCGCTTGCGGCTGAAACGAACCGGTTTCGCCCTGTTGATACAGGGAGGCGGCATTGGTCTGCTGTTTCTTGATGTCTTTGCGGCCTTCAAGCTGTATCACCTTTTGCCTATGCCTTTGGCCTTCGCCGTGATGGTGGGTTTGGTTTGCACTTCCGCCGCCTTGGCCTTGTTGCAGGATGCCAAGTCACTGGCCTTGTTCGGTGCGACAGGCGGCTTTCTCGCCCCGGTTCTGCTTTCCACCTCCAGCGGCAACCATGTGGCCCTGTTCAGCTATTATGCCCTGCTCAATACCGGCATCTTGGCCATCTCCTGGTTCAAGGCCTGGAGGGAGCTGAACCTGCTGGGGTTTATCTTTACTCTTGGAATTAGCAGTTTTTGGGTCATAAGTATCTATAAGGCCCAATATTTTGCCTCCACGGAACCCTTCCTTATCCTCTTTTTCCTGATGTTCACCGCCATCGGTGTCCTGTTCGCCTTTCGCCAGCCCCCTAAACTGCGAGGATATGTGGACGGCACTTTGGTATTCGGCACCCCGATTATCTGCTTTTCTCTTCAGGCCGGGCTGGTCAAGGATATGAAATACGGCTTAGCGATCAGCGCCCTGC
>CBDTVG010000489.1:0-1582 GCA_965363745.1 uncultured Candidatus Electrothrix sp.
CCAAACATATCCCCCGAAACCTCGACAGCATTTTCCGCCGCAGCTCGCGCAGGCATCGCTGTCGAAATAATAAGGGAAATTTTCCTGAGTATTCATTTTTTTCCTACCGTAAACGCATGTCATTGAAAGTGTGAGCCATAGTCGATTGCGATGTCAGCGGCGGATTCCCGGCTGGCCGCACTCGCTTCATCGACTTTCTTCTCATCATAGTTCGGCATACACTATATCCCAAAATTAGTCAATGTGGTAATGTATGCGCTTTGCGCAGGTTTTCGTCAAATCATTATCCACAGAGGCTTTTGCTGACCTGCGCATAATCATGGCGGAAATATAAATGGATAACTTACTTTGAACAGTTAATCAATGAGGGAACAGGAATGAAGGAGCAGGACGCGGCAACATGGTTGAAGGTCAGCCTGAATTGTCCGGAAATCATGCTGGAGGCGGTTTCGGATCTGGTAGGAGTCTTAAGCGGTTCAGGGGTGGAGCAGACACCGATACAAGACGGGAAAAGTATTATTAACGTTTTTTTTCGCCTTGATGAGGAGGGCGGGAGAGAGAAAGAGGTGGTGCTGAATAATTTGAAACGAGAAATTGAGGATTTGTTCCAACTCTACAGAATAGAATCTCCAGAGCTGGAATACAGCACCATGAAAGATGAGGATTGGGCGACCTCATGGCAACAGTTTTTCACTCCCTTCGCCATTATTCCCGGCTTGGTTATCAAACCCAGCTGGGAAGCCTATACCCCCGCTTCCGGTGAACGGGTCATTGAAATGGATCCGGGTATGGCCTTCGGCACCGGTCAACACGCTTCCACTAAGCTGGCCCTTGCTCTGATTGAGACATGCTTTCTAGCGAATTCGATCAAAAACGTTTTGGATATTGGGACGGGAACAGGAATTTTATCTATGGCGGCGGGGCTGTTCGGCGCTGAACAGGTTCTGGCGATTGATAATGATCCTGAAGCGGTTCGGGTGGCGACAGAAAATATCGCCCATAATGATCTTCAGGGAAAAATTACCGCTTCGTCTCTTGATCTTTCAGAGATCACGGGGAACTTTGGGCTTATCTGTGCGAATATTATTCATGATGTGCTGGTGGATATGGCACCAACTATCGCCCGGTTGCTTGCCGAGGACGGTTCGATTGTGCTGGCCGGTATCCTGCGGGGAGATCAGGAAAAGAATATTATAAAGGTTTACGAAAAGTTGAATATCAAGATACAGATGACTGTCCATGAAGATGAATGGGCCGCGCTGCTGTTGAAAGCCTGATTTTTTTGTCCTCCGCCGGACGGCAGGGCCTTCTGTCGTCGCCTTATCTCGTCCCGATACTTCCTGAATGAATAAATATTCCCTGCGCCGGACGGCGACAGGCTACATTCCCAATATTGAGGTTCGCCCCGAACTGCGATAAAAAATTCAAAACAGGTTTCGCTCAACGCGCTTGAACAGGATGTTGAATACATAGAGGGGTTGGTCAAAGTATCAACAATATGCTATTGTAATAAAATAAGTACGTTCCGAAAAGACGATTCATTTCCCCTTTAAATTGCAGGAGTTGTTGTATGCGTTTCCAT
>CBDTVG010000490.1:0-1574 GCA_965363745.1 uncultured Candidatus Electrothrix sp.
GGCTACCAGCTCTGTGAATTGGTGCGGCAGCCTGGAGATATGGCGGTGCGGGGCGGTATTATTGATTTGTTCCCTCCCGCTTCCCGCCTTTCCGGCCAAGGGCCGTTGCGCCTTGATTTTTTTGGCGATACAGTAGAATCCATCCGTGTTTTTGATCCGTTGACCCAACGTTCCGAGGAGGAACTTGAAGAGGCGGTGTTATTGCCAGCCTCAGATATTCTTTTTCCGAAATCGTCTGTTCTTGGGCAATGGGAGCAGGAGCTTTTCGCTGTTGCCGAGGAATTGGTTCCCGGCAGTTCAAAATCCCCAGAGTCCCGTCAAATAGTGCGGCAGCTCAAGGATCGCTTCCGTTTCCCTGGTATTGAGTTTCTCTTGCCGCTTATGTATCAGGCTTCAAATCAGGCTTCAGATCAGCGTCCGCAGACCCTATTTGATTACCTTCCCGCTGATACCCCCTGTCTCCTCCATGATCCGCTGACCATTGGTAGCAAAATCGCCTTGGTTTGGGAAAGGATTGCGGCGAATTATGAAGATGGATTGGACGAAGCATCCGGCTGGTTGGCCCTGCCTCCGAAAACCCTGTTTATGGAACGGGATGAATTTGAGCAATGCCTTGGAGAAAAACCACGGGTTGACCTCTGTCTGCATCCTGATCCTGATGCCTTGCAGCCCCCGATTTTACACCGGGTCGGTGATCATTCCCTGCTCCGGCAGGAGATCGCCTTACAGCGCAAAAAAAGGGGGGTGCTGGCTCCGCTTGCGGATCGCCTGCTCAACTGGCAAAAGGAAGAGGATACCACTATTCTTGCCTGTCGATCAAGCCGTCAAGCGGCCCATCTTGAGGAAATGCTGGCGGGCTACGGCATTCAGGCGGGCCGAGATGTTCGTCCACTTGATCTCGAACTGAAGCATCCCGGTCAGGTACTCTTGGTCGAGCATCCCCTGTCCCAGGGGTTTGATCTGCCTGAAGAACAACTGCATATTCTTTCAGCCGCCGAATTGTTTGGTGAGAAAAGACTGAGTTCCAGCGGCGGCAAAAAAAGACGTAAGTCCCAGGGTGAGCCGCTCGCTTTGGAGGAAATTAGTATCAATGATACTGTTGTCCACCGGGATCACGGGCTGGCCAGTTTTCAAGGACTGGTGAATATGGATTTTGCCGGGCAGCGGGGCGATTTTATGCAGCTTGAGTTTCAGGGAAATGACAAGCTCTATATCCCTATCCATCAACTGCATTGGGTCAGTCGTTATCAGGGATTGACGGATCGGCAGCCGAAGCTTGACCGCCTTGGTTCTCAGCGTTGGCAGGCCGCTAAGAAAAAGGTCACAGAGGCTGTCTGGCAGGTGGCTCAGGAATTACTCGCCATCTATGCTCGGCGTGAGGTACGTCAAGGCCATTGTTTCCAGCCGCCCGGCATCTTATCCCAGGAATTGGCGGAATCCTTTCCTTATGATGAAACAGAGGGACAGGCCGCAGCTATTGAGGATGTGCTCAAAGATTTGACCTCAGAGAATCCCATGGATCGTCTGGTCTGCGGTGACGTGGGGTACGGCAAGACGGAAGTCGCTGTCAGGGC
>CBDTVG010000491.1:0-1567 GCA_965363745.1 uncultured Candidatus Electrothrix sp.
GGGATTAAAGATCCGTACCGATTGAAACAGGAAGTTGAGGCGATGAGCGGTGTCATAGCGGCAACACCGTACATCTACGCCCAGGCCCTGATCACTTCGGGAAAGCAATCTTCCGGTATCGCTGTTCGGGGGATTGATCCGGCCACTGCCAGCCAAGTGCTTAACCTTACATCAAAAATGGTCAGCGGTAGCCTCATGAACCTTGTTTCAGATACAGGTCTGCCCTCCATTGTTTTAGGCCAGCAAATGGCCAAGCAGCTAAGGGTTGATCTGGGCTGGAAAATCCGACTGCTGTCTCCCAACGGAGCACTCACCCCAATGGGCATACTGCCTAGGGTGCAGACCTGCGTGGTCAGTGGCATCTTCGCCACAGGCATGTATGAATATGATTCAACTATGGGGTTTGTCAATTTAGAGACAGCCCGGGGCCTTGCCGGTATTGACGGAGACCGCGTACATGGACTTGAGTTGCGGGTGGCGGATGTTGACAAGGCAAACATAACCGCCGCCGCTGTGCAGGAGCGGGTTGGCTCGAGTTATATAGTTCGGGACTGGATGCAGATGAATCAAAATCTGTTCGCCGCTCTGAAGTTGGAAAAAATCGGGATCTTCATCGCCTTGGATCTCATCATTCTTGTAGCGTCCCTGAACATCATTAGCACCTTGGTCATGGTGGTGATGGAAAAAACCAAGGACATTGCCGTCCTCAAATCCATGGGTGCGAAAACCGGCTCGATCATGCGGATCTTTTTCTATCAGGGTGCGGTCATCGGTTTTACAGGCACCTTGCTCGGAGTCGGGGCGGGGCTCAGTCTTTGCGCTCTGCTCAAACGCTATAAAATCATTGAACTGCCTAGCAATGTCTACCCCATGTCCACCATGCCGATCAAAGTCGTACCTATGGATGTCACGATCATCGCCGTGTCCGCTATCCTGATCACCCTGGCCGCGACCCTGTATCCCTCCTGGAAGGCATCAAGAGTGCGACCCGCCGATGCCCTGACGTATGAATAAACGGAATTAAACATGAGCTTCTCAAATAAATCCATGCTCCTTCAGGCCGTCAATATTCATAAAGATTACGGAACTGAAGGGAATACGATCAAAGTGTTGCGCCGGGTGAATTTGGACATTTCTCCCGGTGAAATGCTGGCGGTTACCGGTGCGTCCGGTTCTGGCAAGACCACTCTGCTCCAGATATTGGGTTGCCTTGACATCCCGGACAAAGGAAAACTTTGGTTCGCTGATCAAGATTTGACCAGCCTGTCGGAAAACAGTATGGCGGCCCATAGAAATAAAAACATCGGTTTTATCTTCCAGTTTCATTACCTGCTGCCTGAATTCTCGGCCTTGGAAAATGTGATGATGCCCGGTCTGATTGCCGGTCTGCCTCAAGAAAAATTGAAGGATGCAGCGAAGCGGCTTCTCGGACAAGTGGGACTGGCCCATCGAACCAGTCATCGCAGCGGTGAACTATCCGGCGGCGAACAGCAACGGGTGGCCTTGGCCCGTGCCTTGATCATGCAACCGGCTTTGCTGTTGGCTGATGAACCCACCGGCAACTTGG
>CBDTVG010000492.1:0-1567 GCA_965363745.1 uncultured Candidatus Electrothrix sp.
CAGAATCTGTTATAAACTTGTACACTGAGTATACAGTTCTACTGAAGTGTTCCTGCGGCTACTGACCGTGGGGCGCTTCATGACTAATTTCTTCTTTTATACCATGAAGAAAGAGTAAACAGAACAATAAATTGAAGATTAAGAAAAGGAGGGTTGCATTGTGGCGAGTGGAAAAGTGATCACTGTTAATGACAGTGACTTTGAAAGTATGGTGGTGAAAAATGACATTCCCTGTCTGGTTGATTTTTGGGCCCCGTGGTGCGGCCCCTGCAAGGCCATCGGTCCTCTTATTGACGAACTGGCTAAAGAATTCACCGACAAGGTGCAGATCGTCAAAATGAATGTCGATGAAAGTCCAGCGACACCGGGTAAATTCGGGATCAAGGCTATCCCCACTCTGATTATGTTCAAAAATGGAGAAGCGGTTGATCGGATTACCGGAGCCGCAGGTAAAACTCAGCTTCAGGAACTTATCAACAAAGTTGTTTGATTCTTTTTATAGGAAGTCTATGAAAGAGAGCGGGATTCCTGGACAGTGCTGTTGTGTTGCTGTTCAGGTGCCTGCTTTTTCTCTATAGACTTGCCTGTCGTCTTCAGGAACTTTTTTCAGGAATGTATTCATGAAGGAAACAGATTATCAACTGATTATCGTCGGCGGCGGGCCAGCCGGATTGACAGCCGGTATGTACGCCGCGCGAGGACGTGTCAAAACACTGCTCATAGAGAAGGGAGCTACCGGCGGTCAGGTTTTGGTCACTGACAGGGTGGATAATTATCCCGCTTTTACTGAAGGAATCAGCGGATTTGAGCTGATAGATAAGATGACAGCTCATGCTGATCGATTCGGTTTGGAAAAAAAGTTCGCAGCGGTCGCCTCAATGGATCTGCAAGGTGAGCGCAAGGTCATTACCCTCGAAACGGGTGAAGAGCTGACCTCGCAGGCTGTCATCATCTGCACAGGAGCCAAACCCAGAAAAATAGCGGTTCCGGGTGAGGAGGAATTGCAAGGAAGGGGTGTTTCCTATTGTGCCACTTGTGACGGCCCGTTTTATCGGGAGCAAAATATTGCCGTGGTCGGCGGCGGCAACACTGCGATCCAGGAAGCCCTGCACTTGACCAAATTTGCCGCACGGGTGACGGTAATACATCGCCGTGACAGCTTGCGGGCCACCGTAATCCTTCAAGAAAAAGCCTTTGCTGAAGAGAAAATCAATTTTATCTGGGATGCTCAGGTCAGTGAAATTATCGGCGATGATAATGGGGTCGCCTCCCTGCAAATTCAACATAATAACGGTTCAACATCCACCTTGCCAGTTACAGGGATCTTTGTTCTGATCGGTGTGGTGCCGAATAATGAAGCTCTGCCTATGGAGCAGTTGGAGAGGGACGACAGCGGCTTTATTATTACCGACCATGAAATGTGTACCCATTTGCCGGGAGTTTACGCCGCCGGTGATATTCGCAGTAAAAATTCTCGTCAGATTATCAACGCCGCCGGTGAGGGTGCCACAGCGGAACTTTCCGCTGAACATTACATCAGCAACCAAAAATAAGCGTTACCGTCGCA
>CBDTVG010000493.1:0-1558 GCA_965363745.1 uncultured Candidatus Electrothrix sp.
TTCCGCCAAAGATAAAGACAGCGCAACCTCTGAGATTATCAACTATTCAACAAATATATTAAATGATCTGACGTTACTCTATATCACTTGTCCAGAAGACCGAAACAGCCTGTGTGACCTCAAGATCAAGCGGAACGGTTCGTGGTTGTTTGATACCGAAACCGGCAAACAATTTAGCCTGAAAGTTCTGGCCCGCTCCCGCAGAGACTATAACCCATCAGGTATAAGTCGAAGAATCCGCATTAACAGTGATACTCCCTAGGGTATTTACTCTATTTGGGGTGCGGTCACTGACGGTGGAACTTCATCATGGCACCAACTCGCTCGCATTGACCTTGATGCCGCTTTGCCGCCGCTGAACGGCTATCCGTATAATATAAATTCGTTTCTTCTCTCCCAAATCATACCTGATAAGGCCCTGGATGATTATTGGGTGAATGAATGGCCGCTGGCCCACAGCCTTGGTCGTATTTCTCTTCGGATAGCTCCCGGCGATTTTGAATCACGACAGGAAAAACCGATCCAGCTTACCTTCGACGAGAAGACATACAATGCTACTCACGGCTGTATAAACACGGGCGATCAGCAGAAAAAATTATTGCAAGTTCTTGTTCAGGCCGGGGTCTTTGCTCAGCATGAAGTTTTTGGTGATTCAGGAGCCTCTGGAACAAAAAAATGGTATGTTGCTTCAAAGCTTGGTAAAGCGTTTGTGATATTGAAGGATCGTGACTGATGCGCCTATGTAGGGACAGGCGACATAAATAAAAAAAGGACAGATGAGCATGAAGTCGATAAATCCATTATTGCTTATAGGCATGATCGGCGTTTTTACCCTAGGAAGCAGTCTCGCTACTGATCTTATTCGCGCATTTTACGGGGAAGAAGGGATCTATTGGACGCAGGAGGATATGCCGTTGCCCCTTGAAAAAACGAAGAATGATTTTCAGGTATTTATCGGGGAGAAACGCCTGCAAGAGCACCTTGACGGGAAAACGTTTTTTGCCGCTGACGGAGAATTGGTGCCGTATCCTGTTCTTGCGAGGGATGTTACAGCTCGGGTAAATAATTGGCATAAAGTGAAAGCGAAGATTTTGACTAAAACAACGTTCACTGGTTTTGCCTTTGGGGTTAATCTGACGTTGTTTATCATAGGCTTGGTGCAAACGATTCTTCAGAGGAATAAAGAAAAGAAAGGGAATTCGTTTAAGCAGGTTAAGTAGATATAAATTTGGTTGTGTACACGAAATGCGAATGGGATAATTTTATTAAAGCCGATAATTCTTTCACCAAAGAGGTGATGGAAAAGGGAAAAGTTCTGGCTGCCAACTTGCTTGGGTAAAATGAATGATTGAACTTTGATGGTCAGGTAAAAAGTCCATATTTTTCCTTTTTCCCTCGCAACTACTTGAGTTATCGTTGCCGAAAACGCATATTTTGACTTTTTCCAATCCATCAACTTTTGATCAGGAGAGAAGGAATGATACCGTTTATGAGATATATAGCCCAATGGCACGACTTTAAGATTTTGTCTCCATTAACCAATTGTGCTTATTGAAAA
>CBDTVG010000494.1:0-1552 GCA_965363745.1 uncultured Candidatus Electrothrix sp.
AAGTTTCGTTTTCAGATGCTGTCTAAAAAGTGTCAACTGGGATATGAAGCATGCCCTTTTCAACACCCTTTTTAAGCCGCATACTCTAAAAATGCGTTGCTTTTAAGTTTGTTTCAGGTAGAATTGTTTCGTTTGTGAGCATTTTTTTGCGCCCGTGGCTCAGTAGGATAGAGCACCAGATTCCTAATCTGGGTGTCGCAGGTTCGAATCCTGCCGGGCGCACCAAATTTTAGAAGTCGGAAATCTGAAAATAAAAAACAATTCAAGCTCACTCTTTACAGACAAGCCTGTCTGATCATAAAACTAATAAAATCAAACTGATTTTACGCTTAACGTTGCAGGTGTCGGGCAGGTTGCGATTTGTCCACTTAGGAATGAGAATTTAATAACTGCTCCATTTGTCTAACCGGGCAACACACGGTGACCGTGTCGCCTGTACGGAATATGGCAGTTATTTAATTTCTGTTCCTTACGTTATCTTGTAAACAAAAAAATGACAGGAGCATTGTATGAAGGCTGTGCAGCAAAAAAAGCGGGTACTGATAACCGGCGGAGCAGGTTTCCTCGGATCGCATTTATGTGAGCGTTTGCTGGCGGACGGACACGAAGTGGTCTGTTTAGATAATTACTTTACAGGTACTAAACAAAACATTATTCATCTGCTGGAAAATCCTTTTTTTGAGCTGATTCGTCATGATGTGACCTTTCCTCTCTATATAGAGGTTGACGAAATATACAATCTCGCCTGCCCGGCTTCCCCTATCCATTATCAATTTGATCCGGTGCAAACCACCAAAACTTCCGTACACGGGGCTATTAATATGTTGGGACTGGCCAAACGGGTGAAGGCCAAGATTTTCCAAGCATCCACCTCCGAAGTATATGGAGATCCGCTGGTGCATCCCCAGCCAGAATCATACTGGGGACACGTCAATCCAAATGGTATCCGCTCCTGCTATGACGAGGGCAAAAGATGTGCGGAAACCCTCTTTTTTGACTATAACAGACAACATAATCTTAAAATAAAAGTAGCCAGAATTTTCAATACCTATGGGCCAAGGATGCATCCAAATGATGGCAGGGTGGTCTCCAATTTTATTGTTCAGGCTCTGCAAGGTAAACCAATAACCATTTACGGCGACGGCTCTCAATCTCGATCATTTTGTTACGTGGATGACTTGATAGAGGTTTTTGTCCGTTTGATGGATTCAGAAGACGAATTGACCGGCCCGGTTAATACTGGTAATCCTGGAGAGTTCACTATTCTCCAGCTTGCGGAAAAGGTTATTGAGCTGACAGGCTCGAAGTCGAAAATTATTTTCAAGGCATTGCCTGAAGATGATCCACGACAAAGGCAACCGGATATCTCTTTGGCAAAAGAAAAACTCGGCTGGGAGCCTAAAATTACCCTACAGGAAGGACTGGTGCCGACAATCGCTTATTTTGATAATTTTCTTACAGGACAGCAGTCCGAAGAAATGAACAACACATGAAAACGGGTGTGATTAAAAGTGCGGTTAATCTATGCCGCCCTGCTCATACTGTCCCAATA
>CBDTVG010000495.1:0-1549 GCA_965363745.1 uncultured Candidatus Electrothrix sp.
ATTGGGACAGTATGAGCAGGGCGGCATAGATTAACCGCACTTTTAATCACACCCACCTTATTACGTCATTTGGCATACCTTCGGGAATTACTGTCACATTGATGAAGATCGTTGCTCGCCTTGCATGTTGCGGTATTGTTAAATTTTCTTCTTTGTGCTTTATTGTGATAAAAAAATCAGGAGCCATTTGTGGATTTAATACTGATAGTCTAGTAAAAAGTCAGAATTTGCGTTTTTGGCAATGACAACTCAATGAGTTACGATGCAAAAAAAGGGCATTTGGGACTTTTTACGAATCCATCAATACTAATTGAAATATATAATCGATGAAAAAAACAGCTATTATTTTTCCAGGTCAAGGGTCGCAGTATGTAGGAATGGGGAAGGAGTTTATCGAAGCGGATCCCGAAGCCGCCGCCTTGATGGCAATGGCGGAAGAGGTCTCTGGTTTTTCCTTACGAAAACTCTGTTTTGAAGGGCCGATGGAGGATTTGACCAGAGTGATTCATTTGCAACCAGCCCTGACTGCTGTCAATCTTGTCTGCCTTCAACAGTTTAAAAAGGCCTTGCCTGATGTTGTACCCGCCTATGCCGGGGGGCATTCTCTGGGAGAATACTCAGCCCTTCATGCGGCCGGTGTGCTGTCCGCTGAAGACACCATGACCTTGGTGACAAAGCGTGGTGAGTTTATGGAGCGAGAAGGCGCTATCAATCCGGGAGGAATGCGGGCTGTGCTCGGCCTGACCATTGAAGAAATCGACAGTCTGTTAGCGAACTACGCTGGCGGCGGAATAGTGGTGGTGGCCAATCATAATGCGGCGCAACAGATTATCATTTCTGGCGATCAGAAAGGCTTGGATGGGTTTAGCGAAATATGTCGTGAAAACGGGGCGAAGAAGATTGTCCCGTTGAAAGTTTCTGTGGCCAATCACAGTCCTCTTGTCGCCGGTGCGGTTGATGATTTCGCCGCCAGCATGGATACGGTCAGCTTCAACGCCCCGCAGATCCCTGTTTTTTTAAATGTCACCGCTTCGTTGAAAAACGACCCAGCTGTGATTCGGGGTGTCATGGCCCAGCAGATCATCTCACGGGTGCGCTGGTATGAAACTGTGAACAGTATGGTTGAAAACGGTGTTGAAGTCTTTGTTGAGCTCGGCCCAAAAAATGTCCTTACCGGTATGATGAGAAAAATTCTTCCCCGGAAGAGTCCGATACGTTGCGTCCAGGCCGATACGCCGGAATTGCTTGAAAAAGCGGTTTCTGTTATTATGGATTGATGCTCTTTTTTGCAAAAAGGGGCGACTCCGTGGGGGTGGCTTTAAGCTGGAACCGACTGTAATTTTTTTGGTTCTTCACAAATTAGTGAAAAGAATTAGCAGCCACAGCATATTCAAAGTAGACAGCTTGAATATAAAACATTAAGGTCTATGAGGGAAATTTTGACATGGTTCAAGGCAAAGAGTTCAATTATCCGTGACGCTGTCAGCACCTGTTTGGCGAAACCGATTTATATGCTTGATCCTGTCAATTTTTATGCAACTGCATAACC
>CBDTVG010000496.1:0-1537 GCA_965363745.1 uncultured Candidatus Electrothrix sp.
ATATATTCGGATGAGCATGGTTTTTGACACCCTGATCTGGAAAGATACAACAGGTGCCATTCCGGCTCTGGCCGAATCGTGGAGCTATGAGCCGGAGACTCTGAGTTATCTGTTCACCTTGCGGCAGGGCGTGCAATGGCATGACGGCATGCCGTTCACCCCGGCTGATGTGGTCTTCACCTTTCAGTATCTCAAGGAACATCCTTATAATTTTGTCCGCTTGGACAGCGTGTCCGGCTGTGCAATTGAGGGGGAGCATCAGGTCAGGGTCAAATTACGAGAGCCTTATGCGCCCTTTCTCGCTTATATGGCCACCATGCCCATTCTGCCGGAACATATCTGGAGCAAGGTAAGCGATCCCAAGAAATACGTCCAGCCGGACAGTTTTATCGGCACCGGGCCGTATACCTTTGTCGATTTCAATAAGGTCAAGGGCACTTATTTATTTGAGGCTTTTGCCGATTATTACCAGGGTCGCCCCAAGATCGACCGGCTGATCTATATCAAGGCTGATGATCCTTTGCTGGCCCTGCTCACCGGCAAGGCGGATTTGGCTGAGATTGAGCCGAATATGGTCAAGATTTTAAAGAAAAAAGGCATGACCATCCTACGGAATCAACGGGGCTGGAACAAGAAGCTGATGATCAATCATACAAAAGAGCCGTTCAGCAATAAGGAATTTCGCCATGCTCTGGCCTATGCGATCAACCGGCAGGAGATCATTGACAAGGCCCATCAGGGCCACGGCACAGTGGCTTCCGACGGACTGCTCTCGCCGGATCACGAATTCTACAACCCGAAAACGCCGAGCTACGAGTATAATCCGTCCAAGGCCCGGAAAATTCTGACCTCTTTGGGTTATACCCAAGGTAAGGATGGTTTTTTTGCCAAGGACGGGAAGTTGCGTATCCGGCTACTGGCCTCCACCGTGACCACGACGGATCGGGACGGAGAGATCATCAGACGCCAGTTGGAGCAGGTCGGCATTGCTGTTGATCTCCAGATGCAGGAAAAAACTACGGCTGATACCCAAATCAAGGCTTGGAATTTTGACCTCGCTGTTTCCGGGCACGGCGGCCTACTGGGAGACACGGTCATGCTCAACCGGATGATCTCCCCGGATACCGGTTCAGTGAACTCAGCCCGCTACGGCGGCAGCAAAGAGCTGCTCCGCTTGCTGGAAGAACAGCTACGAACGCTAGATAAAGAAAAACGTCGGCTTATTCTCGCTGAAATCCAAAGAATCTATGCCGATGAACTGCCTACTCTCTCCCTGTACTACCCGGAATCAACAGCGGCCTATAATCCTAAAAAAGGAGTCAGCTGGTATTTCACGCCCGGAGGCATCGGCACCGGAATTCCGCTTTGCCAGAACAAAGCCTCCCTGCTTCGCTAACAGTTCGCAAGTTCCCGAGTTCCCACTGATGCTGTCTTCAAGTCGGTTCACAAAAAAACGAATCAGCCTGCTGCTCGCCTATTCCCTGTCCGCCCTGCTGATGATCTGGCTGAGTTATCTCCTGCCCTCTCTGCTGCCCGG
>CBDTVG010000497.1:0-1535 GCA_965363745.1 uncultured Candidatus Electrothrix sp.
AGTATGAACAGGTATGCACCGGATAATTGTTGAAACCGCACTTTTAATCACACCCAATGCGATTGGGCCGCTTATTTATTTCACAAAAAAACAAATTTATAAACCAATAATAAAAGATTACCCCTCTCCTGCTCTCCGCGCCTGCGCATAATGGACTCCACCGCCATCTTTTCGGCCTCTCGTAAACAAGCTGCGAGTTCAGATGTGGTGAGCCGGTCGTGCGGCAAAATATCTTTTCGTTTTCTCAGCATCTTTCCAAAATTTGCCAATGCCTGCGCCATTCCTTGGCAATACGCCGGGAACTGCCTTTTTTTAAGCGAGAAGAGCAACCAGCAGAACTGATAGATCGCAATCACCGGCAAAAAACGGCAAAAGAGGGAGAAAGGATAATTTTTCAGCAACACATAGATGGAATTACGGGTGGACAGTCTGACCGTGAAAGGATTGATTTTTGAACCGCTGGTCGCACTACCGATATGATAGACCTTTGCGGCGGGCACGTAGTAGCCCCTACTCCCGGCTCGATTGATGCGCAGGTTGAGATCAACATCTTCGAGATAGGCAAAAAAATCCTCATCAAAAAATCCGATCCGCTCAAACAGGGAACGTCGATAAAGAGCGGCCCCAGCACAGGCCCCGAAGACCGGTCCGGGATGGCTGTACACCTCACTGTCCCTTTCCATCGTACCCAGACGATATCCAGCCCCGCCACGCAGATAGCCGTCACCCGCTCCGTCCAGCAGCGAATGATCCGCAAAACTGAGCATTTTAGGAGAAAAAACATCAAATTCCGGTAGTCCTTCCGCCGCTGTCAACAGATAATGCAGGCAATCCGAGGGCAGTTCCGTATCATTATTGAGAAGAAAGACATAGGGAGCATTACTACTCAGTATACCGGCATTCACCGCCGCACTGAATCCCCTGTTTTCTGGCAGGGCGATAAGCCGCACCTGTGGATGCGAGCTTGTCAGGTATTCCAGAGAACCGTCATCAGATCCATTGTCAACAACGGTAATCTCCCAAGAAGACTCTGAAGAAGAACAGCTTTGCCGCTCTATTGAATGCAAACAGGAGGGCAGGAAACGCAATCCGTTAAAATTCGGAATAACAATATTGACGGCAGGTGCCGATTGCTCGTCAGTCATCGGCACTTTACGGACAGCATAAATCGACCCGCCTTGAACAACTTCACATTGCACTCCGTTTAGCAAAAAAATATAACTTTGAAACCCTGCGGGTCGTTTAATACAAAAAAATATCCGGCCAGTTATCGTTGCCAGCATGAAAGCTCAGACGGGCCGTATTCCCCATAGGACTACCAATGGGCCAAAGAAAAATTTCATAATCAGCCTGTTCGAGTTCATTTTCGCCATTTCCGCCTGTGCTCGCTCCGAAGACCAGCATAGTTCCCGTATTGGAAATTTTTGAAAAATATTCATGACTGTATGCGCCCAGAGCGTCGTACCAAAGCTCCCACCGCAGGGTGTGATTAAAAGTGCGGTTAATCTATGCCGCCCTGCTCATACTGTCCCAAT
>CBDTVG010000498.1:0-1532 GCA_965363745.1 uncultured Candidatus Electrothrix sp.
ACAACAAGACCTCAGCGAAGCGTTAAGCAAAGGAATACAAACGAAATTCGCTGAATATTTGGAAACAGCGGCCAGCGGCAAACGTAAGCTCGCAGCACAGCTTATCTATCAGCGGCATGGTGTTGCTTTGTCATACAAAAACGACACTGACACCCGCACCCTTTATTTACCCGATGAATCCGACAAGAAACAGTACCGGAAAAACTTTTTTTTGCAGAATGACCTCAAGCTCAGGAGTCTGGAGATTGCTTCCTCTTTGTTCACTGCTGTTGTTTTATTGCTGATGCATGTCACTCTGTTTATCGCTTTACTTGTTTTTTTGATTCTCTATGATAATGGACAGTTTCGGAATCGTTCTGACTCGTAACTTCTGTGATACGGTCCCTTAATCGTTGCACAATCTGGACAGTTCCTTCAAAATGTTCCCGTTCCTCGATAAGAACCTGCTCATAAAATTCACAGTCATAGCAACAGCCGTTCAATGTGCGGGCGAAGGTTCCTTGAATTTTTTCAGCGGCTCCTGACATAGTGCCGGTTAACGCCCAGCAGGCTCGGCCTCCGTTTGTTCCATTATTGACACCGTCAACCGCCATTATGGTGGATGCCGGACATATTCCATGTTTTTTCACCTGATCACCGCCAGGCTGGCGGCCACATTTTTTCACTTCCCAGCAGTTTTTTTTCGTCACCAGATTCCTTGTGTCCCTCTATGCCTGAAAAGAAATCTGACGATTAAACAAGTAGATCGTCAAAGGCCTTGTCTATATGCTCGTTGTCAAGAACTTTGACAACATCCCGAATATTTCGGTGTTTCCTTTCTGTGTGTTGTTCATCATTAAAAGGTTGTTCAGCTGTTTTAACCGAATTTTGTTTTTCCTCGACGTGTATGTTTTGGTTTGTTTCTTTTTCGATTTTTTCGTTTTTTACGCTTTGTATCTTCGGTGTTCTGAAATCTTCAGCCAGCGATTCAACAACCGTTTTGATTTCCAATTTCGCGATGCCAAGGCTATTTGGATTATCCACCAAAAGAACAAGATGGATATGACATTTGCCGGGGTCCGGCCCTAAAGGATTTTTTCCCTCATTGAGACAGCGGAGCAAAACCAGTGCCTTTTTTGTGTGAAAAAAAATGAAATGGGAATGGCCGAATCCCATATCCAGAGAAGCCTTCTCAGCGGTACGCAATACGTTGTTGGCAAGGGTGCCGACAAGCTCAAGGTTGATATCAACAGGTTCGCATTTGGCAAGCAGGCGACCGCCTGGAGTGAACAGAGCCGCCCCGACAAAACCATCAATTTCCGCAAGCCTAGATAATTTTTGTTGGATGTTCATATGATTTTTCCTGTTGTTAAATAAAAGATCGTTCGGTTATTGAGACAGAAGTTTGACTGGGATTATTCTCAATATTATTTCGATGAGTTCTTTTTCAAAAGACAGTATAATCATCTTGGTTCTGCCGAGCCATTCGTCTTTGTCTATCTGGCATGCTTCATATGCACCCAAAAGTAGTTGACACTTTCCGCAAGAACTGT